>CAZISK010000139.1:0-12065 GCA_964541355.1 uncultured Candidatus Obscuribacterales bacterium | reverse complement strand
CCAACTGGCAGCCCTCGCGACAATCGGTTCGCCTTATGCTTTGCGATCTCTACAAGCAGGTTCGTTCGCTCGATAATGCAGCAGATAAAAACTGGGCTCATTACGAGCTTGAATCTCATGAACCGGATCTCTTCGCCAGAAAGGACATTGTCGGTGCCAGTATAGTACCGGCCGCGTTGAAGAACTGCCCAGGATTGAATCAGAGCGTTCTAGCAGTTGTCGCGGCGGTCATCGCTCACGATCCGCAGATCGTTATCAACATGATCCGCAAATCGGACAATGGCGCTTTCGTCGTTACCTTCCCGAGCGATCCGCACCTCCCCGTGCGCGTTATCTCACCAACACACAAAGAAATCCAGGAATATGGAATCAACGATCGATTCGGAATTTGGACTTTGGTGTTGGCTAAAGCATTTAACGAATACGTCCAGCAGAAGCGACTCCGACAGCAGCTAATTCCGAAGGACGAAAGAAACATGGTCGATTCCCTGGATCAGGTTGGTCATCTGTTCTGCGCAAGACCGGTTGTATCGGTTGAACTGGAGACACATTCAGTTGACGAGATAGAGCAACTTCTCAAAAAGATCTGGTTCAGTAGGAAGCCGTTGTTTGTATGCCGATTCCCTACCGTGACGAAAGACAGTCCGGATGCGGTTCTCAATCACACTTATGCGATTACGGACTGGAATGCGGAATCGCACACGATTACCTTGTTCAATCCACATTCGGCTACAGAGCTCGTTTTAGACGTGGACTCGTTGAGGAAGCAGTTCCAAATTTTGCTTCATGGCAACTAAAATTCGTCGTTTTTTGTAAAACATCGACAATCATGGTGGCACTATTTTCGTGTCGAGATCTGACCTTTGCAGAATCCTTGCAATAAGCGTGTCTCGATTGCCCACGTGGTGGCACCTCAACTTGCGGATAGGCAAGGGCTCTTGGATGGTGATATTGGGGTACTAAACCCACTCAGTCAAATGATAGTTTGGAAGCCGTTCTTGATAGGGTGTGAGAATTAATTGACTGGTGGTCAAGAACTGATAAAAATGTAGCCTGGGATACATTTTCGTGCTTGACTTCAACTCTTATCGGCCCTAATCTATATACCGATTCAATTTTTTTCTTTGATTTTTTTTCCAATTTCTTACTAACCAAATTTTGCCACGCCACTGCCGGAGGTTCTTCTCTATGCATAAAGCTTTTTCGCGAATTACTATCGCTGCAGCTCTCATTTTCGGATTGAGCACACCAGCATTCGCACAATCCTTTGGTGATGCCTTTTCCTCGCAAGCGGTTGAAGGTAACCAAATGGGTATGAACAATACTTATTTCAATACCGGTACACAGACCGAGCAGATTACACAAGGTAATGCGCCGATTCTACAAGGCGCCACCAATGGTACCATCGGTCCTCAAGGCCAAGACGCCACATCGATCATGGGTGTCAACACCGCCGGTACAGTTCGCGTCAACAACCTGGCTAACCTGGAAGCCTTGCTCAACATCATCGCTAACGGGATGGAAATCCTTGGTATCGCCTGGGGTGGCCCCACGATGATCATGGGCTTCATGCACATGGCTGCAGGTTCACATGACGCTATGAAGAAAGTGCTCTTCGGAGCCGCCGGTGTCACCGGTGGATTGGCAACACCCGGTTGTATCAACTGGCTCGTTGCATCCGCCCGCGATGCCAACCTCTTCAGCTAGAAGGTTTTCCCCCGCCAACGCCAGCCAGAGACCTCCCGCAAGGGGGGTTTTTGGTCATTTTGTGATGTAAAGAGTTGTTGTCATCTTTAGTCAAGTTTGCTTGACATTTTTTGCGAAACGTTCAAAAAAAGTGCATGAGCACAGGCTTTTGCCTGGTGGAAAATTGTTAATCTAACTTCCCCTCTAAATTGAAAAATGTCGACGTAGTTGAATCATGAGAGCGGAGAAAACAATTCCTGCTTTCAGAGAATTTATTACGCTTAACTCCACCCCTCACAGAGCGCTTGCAAAAGCGCTCTGTACCCCTTTGATAGAAATACAAAATCCACGCTTCCAGCGTAAACGGGCCGAACTATCAAGTCGATCTCGATCGGGGAAACTTAGTTTCCATCACCATTTTGGCTGCAAATCAGTATTTACCCTCTTAATACAATATCCAAATGTTTGTATTGTGAATGCAATTACTAATTTGTGCGAGGAATAGTGTTGTGTGCATTTCGAAGATGTCGCGCACTTTTTGCCTGTTGTCTAAAAAGCGAGTCCTTGCAAATTTTTTCGCCCTGTCCATTTTGTTGAGTCCATGTGGTGCTCTGGCTGCACCAGGTGAATTGGATGACGACCAGACCCGACCCTGCAAGGATGCGATCGAGGTTTTATACAAAGCTGCGTTGAACGCATACAACAACGGGCGATTTTCGGCGAGCAAACAGATGGCGGTGGCCTGTCAAACTTTGATTGAGGATTCTGGGTCCAATCGAAGCTGGCTTCCATATGCGCAGAGCTTGAGCGCGAAATGCGATTTTGAGCTCGGCAAATACGATGAGGCCGAGACTGAAATGAGCGCTGACCTCAGTGAGCTCAAAAACTTCGGTGCACCACCCGAAATACTACGATTCTATGCCTGCGATCTAGCCGCAATTCTCATTCACAATATGAAAGGACGAGAGGCGTTGGATCTAGACGTTATGTATTTCTGCAACATAGTACGCGACCTGTCGGCGAGAGATATTGCCACGATTCGACGCTTGTACAAAGTTGATGGTCATGACAAATATGTTGTTGCGACGCATCGGCTCCGGAAGTGATACCATATCTCCGCCACCAATGAACTCACTTGGTGGTTCGCGCCTGAGTGTTCAAAAGCTTCAGGAGCGATCCACTCCTTTCAGTGAGGGCTTTCCAATAGGTTTTTCCAAAGATCGAGATTCGCTTCGCCGGCTTCAGCTTTCGTTGCCTGGTATGTCGCTTACGAAACAGCAAAAGCTATTCGATAGTACGTGCTTCATTGTTCTCGGCGGAGAGCCAGTAGACTTCGCCTTGACGCATCTGGCGGCTGCCGGAATCGGCAACTTGATCGTATTTGGAGATGCCGGGAGTCATGCCAGGGTCAAAGCTTCGATTGCTTCTGGTCAGGACGCCAACTTCTGTTACGTAACAGGAACAGCCGGAAGCGATCTTTCTGACGCGTCGCTTGAAAATGTCGATATGGTTATCGAGTCCTCGCTGGATTGGCAGTTCAAGCTGCATTTGAGCGACCTTTGTATGCGACTGCGCCTTCCGCTTATACATTCGGGATCTTCCGGAATGAGATTTCAGATCTTCTCGATGATGCCAGGTAAGTCTGCTTGCCTCAGATGCGCGCTGCCGATTGCAGGTATCGACGATTATCCTCTTGTCCCTGTCGCACGAGATACTTTTGAACCGGTGGCTGCCTGTGCAGGCGCGCTAATGGCCCTGGATGCGATCAAATTCTTAGCCAACATTGGTGTCACTCAAGGGAGCGAGCTTCGTAAGGTCGACGGATTGAGCGGCGAGATTGAGATCATCCGTGGACTCGATCCCAGGCGGGACTGTCCCGATTGTGGCAGCAGCTACTCCAGATGAATCAGAATCCACTGCCGCCGGAGTTGCTTCGCCGTCTCGTAAGGTAGCCTCGGCCTGCCTTGTCACACCGTCAGCTGTCTTCGGTATCATCGTTCTTACCGAAACAATCGCGCTGATACTGGCTATTGCAAGACTGATGAAGTGCCAGTGAAGTCCTGTTTTGTCGTTAATCGGGTTGATCAGTAAGAAGGCAGGCACAACTAGCAAGCCTATTACGATCCATAGCACTCGCTGAGTAAACTTTTCCTTTGCCAGTTCCTCGTGCTTAAGAAAAATCGCCGTCGCCGGTATAATCATCACGAAGTCATACAAATGCGCATGAATACCGGTAATGAGTCCAATTATCGAAGAGGCAGCTACCGCGGGAAGCCACCACTGGCGGTGAGCAACAAATTTATTGCCGAACCATAGTAAGAAACACAAAGTGGCCGCGAAACCTAAACTCGAGATCGAATTAGCAATGCCTGGATCGATCGCCAGTCTATAGAGGAGCCCTTTTAGTGTAGGCATATCGGTGACCCCGACAATCAGAGGCTCGGAGCTCATCTTCAATAATAGTTTGATGTATGCGCTCCAGCCGTCGACACCGAACATGGCCAGTGAACACAGCGCCAGCGCCAAGCCGACACCGGCTGTTGCGAAAATGTATTTGAACTGGCGCGCACCAGCAGCAAAGGCTAGAAATGGGAGAAACACCTGCGGCTTTATGAAGCACAGGATGCTGGAAAGGGAAGCCGCTTTATTTTTGTTCTTTTTGAGAAAATAGAGAGTCAAGCATAATCCCAGAAGAAGGATCGGTGTTGGTTTATGAATTCGAATCACCGACCAGTATGGAACCACGAATGCGGTCAGCAATATTAGAGTAGTAGTATCTTTCAAGCTAAATTGAAGAAGATCAGCCAGCAGGAAAAGCGCTAGAAGAGTTGCAGTAATACCAACAGCTTCGGAAAGAATCTTAGCTTCCAAAGGAGTAAGAAACGAGAAAATAGCAAAGGCGGGCATCACCAATGGTGGTTCTGCGACAAATAGAAACTCTTTCTTCGCGGGTATGTCTGGAAAATAGATCAATGCTTCCTGCCGCACAGCCTTCGGGTCGTACACTTGAGCGGCTCGACCGCTGGTCATCAATTTCGCGGCTGCATAATATGCAGGAAGGTCGGTGCTTATGATGAAGTAGTTCGGTTGCATCTTCCATAACATGCACGGCACAGTCAATAAGACGAAAGCGAAAATGATATAGGGAATTCTAGCCTTCGATAACATGATCACTCCTGATATCTACTCACCCGATTCAACAGCTTCTTCCGCCGCTTTGGGAACCTTGTTGATGCAGCTCGCTTGTTTCAAACCGATCAAGATTGTCTTTGCGCGCTCACCATACTTGTGAGTCAATAACGTTTCAAGGAACGTCCACTGACGCATGGTCTCGCGAATCGCCAGACCTCTGGCGACCTTTCCGTAGGTCGACCCTTGCAAGGGCAAAGCCATCATTGCATTTCGGGCCGTCTCGACTCTCAGCTCATTCCCGCCGACAATGGTGTGTTTCGCGCTCACTCGCGTCCAATCGATCAGATCTATGGAGTAAGGATCGTATGCACCATCGGTGGTGCGATTCAGCTCCTCCACCTTGAGCTTCAGGTAGTTGGTGTTACTGTAAAAGTCTTGAATTGTGTGCAGCATCATTCCGAAGTGATAAAGTGCTCTCGTTCTGCTCTCTGAATTGGAGTCGGCATCGCTGCAAAAGTTGAGCACTTTTCGCTGCTCGCGCTTTGCGTATTCATACGATCTCGAGATTGACTTCCCTTCAAAATGTCGTTGCGGCTCGCTGGCGGCGTCGAGCATCGGAGCATCCTGGCTCTTGCTGCCGTTGATGATGACTTCGATATTCCCTGGACATATAGTGCCGGCTAACCCTTCTCTTATGACCGAGGCATGCACATCTTCGCCGTTAGGGGGGTCCTGGCTGGTAAAGCCGCTTAGCAGCATGGACGCTGAAAGGGCCGCCGCAGTGATCGATAAAGTTCGGGTGGCTTTTGTCATTTTGGGTTTCCAATAAGGTCCGGTTGTAGATCGGTATAGAAAGCATATACCACGGGGCTCTTCATTGCGAATGCATATGCCGTTAACTAATCATCGTATCGCGTTTCTATAGAGCCGAGATTTTCTTGCACCAATGTTGTCGTGATTTTAGTTCAAGTTCTCTCTTGCTGTAGGAACATATTCACGGCGTTTACTAAATCTCCTACTGGCAGGACTTATGGTGCAAATTGACAGTAATACCAGTTTAGCCGACCTGGATTTTGTTGCATTCGACGTTGAAACCACAGGCCTTTCCCCTGTAGCAAACCGGCTCGTAGAGCTTTCTGGCGTGCGATTCAAAAAAGACAAGGACGAGTTTGACACCTTCTCCACGCTTATCAATCCAGAGGTACCGATTCCCCGAGAGGTGAGCGATATTCATGGTATCACCGACGATATGGTGAGAGACGCGCCCACTTTCAAGGAAGCCGTCACAAGTTTTGTAGACTGGTCCGGACCCGATGCCGTTATGATGGCTCACAACGCTCCATTTGATGTGGAGTTCTTGCGCGTCAACCTGGCTCGCGCCGGTCGACCCTGTCCGCAAAATTTTGTAGTTGATACTCTCACGATATCCAGGGAGTTCCTTCGCGACAGCAAGAATCATCAACTGAAGACCGTGGTCGAGCATCTCGATTTGCCGAAGGGCGAGTATCACCGCGCGCTTTCAGATAGCGTTCATGTGAAAGAGGTGTTCCGCAGTCTTTCCAACAAGTTTCAACTCAACAAATGGAGCGATCTGTTGGATTACGGCTTCGTCAGCAGCTTCCACTATGACAGGTTCGCGGAGAGTTCGATGAACTCGCTTCCACAAGAGACTCTGCTCATTGTCGAATCGATCAAGGATCTGATTGAGCGCAGCGGCTCTATGAAGATGGAATATCAGGGGCAGTATAAATCGGTGAGGACGGTTCAGCCGACCGCGCTGATCCATAGCAGAGGCAATTTCTATTTGACGGCATTTTGCCGTCGGGCTCAAGCTGAAAGAACTTTTAGGGTGGACAAAATCTCGAAGGTCCAGGCCCTGACAGGTTAAACGTGCGCTGCAATATCTCATCTTGGTCCAGGCAGGCAAAAACAGCGGTTAAGTGATAAAGTTAGACACCAGTTTGAAGCTGATGTGAGCCGACCATGGACTTTTCACTTATCCGAAAACGAATTTTTCTTACATCCACCGGCGCTCTTTTAATAGCGTCTCAGCTGGCCTATCCAGAGAAAGCTCACGCCGTAGCATTTCTCGACAAGGCATTGGGTGTCTTTCAAAACAAGACCAAGTCGAAAGAGTCAGCCGCGCCCACAGAGAAAACTGAAAGCGACCAGGCATTAGAAGGTGGAGAGACTTCTCCTCCTGTCGGTGAAAAGAGCTCTTCACCAGAGACGCCGGAGTTGTCGGAGGACAAGGTAGGAAAGATAGCCCGACATACGAAAATGGGCGACACCTTTTTTGGACGGCGTGATTTTACCAACGCCATGATTGAATACGGTGACATTGTCAAGCTCGATCCCGAGAATCTGAAAGCGCACTATATGCTCGGCAAAATTCTCATGGCGATGTCAGACTACGATGAGGCCTTGAAAGAGTTCGACAAAGTGGTTTCGATTCGACCGATGAGTGGTGATGCGCATTTCATGAAGGCTGAAGCATTGAGAATGCTCGGTCAGTTCGATGAAGCTCAGAAAGAGTACAGCACTTCGGTGAAGAGCAGTCCGCGAAATGCGCTTGCTCATGCATATCTTGGTGAATGTTATAGAAATAGCGGTAAGTATCTACTTGCCATTAAAGAATGCAAGGATGCGATTAAACTGAACGAAAAGCTAGTGGTGCCGCTTTTGGTGCTGGCGCAGTGCTACAACGCCACCAGAGTTCCTGACCTGTCGATAGAACAATACAAGAAAGCGATCGCTATCAACCCTAACGATGCAGTCACTCATTCTCGTTATGGTGTCGCGCTTGGTCATATGAAAAAGTGGGATGAGGCTCTCGAGGAGTTGACCACCGCCACCCGCCTGGATCCCGACTATCCGCAAGGACATGTTGGTCGTGCCTGGGCGTTGGCCAATAAGAAGCAGGTTACTGAGGCTCTTGATGAAGCCAGACTGGCTGTCTCACTCGCTCCTAACGATCCGGACACGCACTCCAGTCTGGCCTGGGTTTATTCCCAGATTGGCGACCACGTCTCTTCCGTCATGCAATATCGTCTTGCCGTCGCCATCAATCCGAAAAATCCCGAATTGCACAAGGCTCTCGGAATGGCGCTGAAAGAGCGCGGTGACATCAATGGCGCGATTGCGGAGCTGCTAGCCACCACGAAAATGCTGCCGCACGATTATGAATCAGAGCTGGCGTTGCAGTCGTTGATGCAAAAGCGGAATCATCAGTAGCTGTTACTGTTCCGGGCCGCCCTGGGGAAGTTGTGGCTGGTAGCCGCCGTAAGGAACCTGTTGTGGCTGCTGCATCTGTGGCTGTTGGTAATATGGTGTCGTATTTGGTGTCCAGCCGGGTTGAGTCGGTGTGGCGACAGGATAGCCGGTTGGAGTGGCCAACGGCTGTGCGGGGTAATAGCTCTGGCCGGCGTATTGGTTTTGCGGCACGGGCGGAGGGGTCATGACGTACGGCTGAACTCCTTGCTGAATCGGCATAGCAGGTTGGCTCCAACCAGGTGGTTGCTGTGCTCCGTTCCAGGAAGGGTTCGGCTGTGTCGGCATACCCCAATTCTGTGGTGGTAACTGAGTCTGAGGGTAGGGCATCGCCGGATTGCCGGTATTCTGGTTGACCGGGCTCTGATTTGTCCAACCCGCGCTCGGCTGCCATCCTGCCTGTGGTACAGTTTGTTGCCATGTCGGCGCTGTCGCGGCGGGAACGGCAGGATTGGCTTGGTATGGAGTTGAAGGTCCGGCTGAGTCGACTGGATCGGTCGGATTTGAGGGATTTGCTATCGCTCCCACGGATGAATCATTCGGCCAGGTGCCAGCCTGGTTGCCGCTAGAATCAGGACTGCCCTGGTTGGTATCGCTGGTAGTGGCGGAAGCGGATGACTGGTCTGGGGTGCCGGTATTGTCCATCGGCGTGCCACCATTTGTGGTATCGCCTTGCGATGACTGGATCCCGGCGGTGGCGCCGCCTTCCGGTGGCGATGTGGTATCGTTGGCGGTATTAGATGGAGGGTTGTCGCCAGTTGCTGAGGCGCCGCCCATATCGCTTCCGGTGAGCCGAGGAATATCAGTCTGTGGCGCAGGATAGGGAAAACTGGTATCGACTCCAATCATCGGGTATTGCGGATAGTCCTGGTACAGGCGCGAGAGCGTCGCCTTATCGCGCCTGGTTAGTGCGGGCAACTGTCTGGCGGTATTGCCGAAGTACATAATATCCGCCGTGTTCGTAGAATGTCCGTTGATACCGAGCGCATGTCCTATCTCATGAAGAGCGGTCTCTTTGATGCGGTCGGATGGTTCTCCGTCTTTAGAAAATGCGCGCACGGTTCGAATCTGAATACGTGCATGCTCGATAAAGTCATTTCGACGAGTTGTCGTCGTCAAACCGGCTTTCGTTCGCTCGTATTTCTCGTCGCCTACTTTCAGAACTCCGTCGGTCCACTCGATTTCGATATCCGACTCGGGCTTGCTTTCGACGAAATCAAACGACAGTTTCTTCCCAGAGGCCTGATACCACGTGATGAAAGCACTCTTAGCTATCTCGACGAATTCTTGGTGAAATCCACGGCACGAGGAGTCCGGCTCAATGTACACCTTCAACGGAATGCGCGTAGAGCGCCATTGGTGCACGCTGTTGTCTGCCATTAATTGACCGAGATAATCCGGATCCAGGTTGGAAAACGAACCTAACTTGGCCTGCTCAGCCTTGAGACTGTCGATCAGCGAAAGCGCCGTGTCTCTCTTGTCTCCTGCAGACATATCCGCGTATGCAGTCAAATAATGAATTCCTTCGTCGTAGCGATTCGCGTCTTTGCAGTAGAGGCCGAGGTTGTAGTAGATGCTCTTCATCGACGAGTCGTAATGAAGAGCCAACTTGCCCTCCTTAATTGCGCGGTCGGGGTTGCCGAGGTCGTGATAGATCTCGGACAGCGCTGCGTGCACATACGCTGAGACAGAGGTCGGATCGTAGCTGGCAGCCTTCTCCAGCAAAATGCGAGCATGGACATTGCGCTCAGCTTTCGAGTATTTGAGCGCCTGGTTGTAGAGCGCGATGACCTGGTTTTCTATCTTGATGTCTTTGAGCGGTTTCAAGGTCTTGGCACACCCTTCTTCAGGAAGTACAAACATCACCCCAATCGCTATAAGTATTGAGACCGACAACGAAGTCGCAATGCGTTTACTAATATCAAAACCAGCTAAATTCATGGTAAAGGGGTACTTCGAGCTTCTCGAACAAATGGTAAACCAAGAGATCCCGGTAGCATATAGTTTTATTCCCTTACCACACCTGGTGTACCTACTGATATTAATTACGCCCTTGTGTACGAATGCTTAACGAAAGCTCAAAATCCCCTGTGGGTAAACTTTCGGAGACTTTTTGTTAGAGAATTCTTCACTAGCCTTAAGTGGGGTAATTCCCACTTAAACTGAGATGCTTGCTCTTTTCATCATCCTCACTCTGAGGTAGCGTGTATCTGTTAGACATGCGCCGAATAGGGGGGAACGGGCTGTCATGAACGACGATGCGCTTAAATGCCTCACTGCCAGGGCGGAAGCGGGTGATCCCGATTCACAATTCGAGTTAGCTCGCCTAATCCTGGACGACGAGGAATCGAACGAAGAACAACATAATTGGGATCTGGACAGCGCCAATGGCAAGGAGCTGGAAAAGGGTACCCGGTGGTTGATATTGGCGGCGAAAAATGGTCAACGAGAAGCTCAGACCGACCTCGCCAAACGCTACCATTATGGAATAGATTTTCCCGAGAATCAGGCGAGGGCATTCGAATGGTTTTCACTGGCTTCGGAGCAAGGATGTCCTGAGGCGCAGTTCTTTCTCGGCGAGTTGTACACCAACGATGATGTGGTGGCATACGACATTGAAACAGCGCTGGGCTATTACGAACAGTCTGCCGCAAAAGGCTTTCAATGGGCCCAACTGGCGCTTTTCGACATCTATCGCAACGGCGCTGATCTGAGCTTGCCTGATCTGGAGCGCGCCCTCTTTTGGGGGCGAAAAGCCGGGGAGCAAGGCAATCTTGCGGCGCAACTGAGTCTTGGAAGATTGTTTTTCGAGGGTGACATCATCGAGCGCAATCATTTAGAAGCGGCGTTCTGGCTGCATCTGGCGGCTGATTTTGACGATGAGGCCAAGTATCTTCTGGCATTGTTGTACTTCAACGGTCATGGTGTGGAGAAAAACATCACGAAAGCGGCAGACCTTTTCCGAAGCCTGGCACGGAAGGGCGATCCGGATGCGATGGTTCAACTGGCAATTGTTCTATCCGAAATGCTTCGACCGCCACTCGATGAAGTGCACAGTTGGCTAATCAAGGCGAGCGAATTGGGACATCTGTATGCGCGCGACATGCTGGAAGAGTTCGAATCGGAAGATGATACGCCTGCATGCGTGCGCCGCGAGTTTGAGATTTCAGACTGTCCGAAGCGCACGGCGAGTCAGTGGCGAGCACTTGCTGAAGCCGGCGATACAGAGGCGCAGTACAAAATTGCTCTTCTTCTCGAAGAAGGCGGGGATGTGCAGGTCGATTTCGACGAAGCGGTAATGTGGTATCGTCGAGCCGCAAGCAAAGGTCATTCCGGTGCTCAATGGAGGTTAAGCCTCTGCTATCAAACAGGGCTAGGGGTTGAAGCAGATGAAAATAAAGCTGTTCATCTTCTGCAACTGGCGGCCGACGGAGGTGAATCGGACGCTCAACTGCAATTGGGATGGCACTATTACTTCGGTTCCGTTGTATCCGAGGACAGGAAGAAGGCGTATCAACTATTCAAAAAGGCGTCTGAGCAGTGGAATCTCACGGCGCTCGTGTGGCTTGGACATTGCTATCAGAACGGCGACGGTGTCGTTATCGATCGCAAAAAGGCCTGCCAGCTCTATCAGAAGGCGGCTGATCTGGGTGTAGTGAGCGCGCAGTTCAAGCTCGGGATGATGTATTCGCTGGGATGGGGTGTACGGCGCAACTCGAAAAAAGCGGCCAACTTGCTGACCATGGCGGCCGAACAAAATCACACGACGGCTATAGTAGAACTGGGGCGCATGTATCTGAGCGGCACCGGTGTAGCACAGTCTACATCGACCGCCGAAGTGCTCTTCAAAAAAGCAGCCGATCTTGGTGACGCAGACGGCAAGTTCGAACTTGGCAGGTTGATTTTGGCTCGTGAGCAGTGCCATAACGCGGAAGCCTTTCAATTCATTGTCGAGTCAGCTAATGAGCATATCGTCA
>CAZISK010000138.1:0-12096 GCA_964541355.1 uncultured Candidatus Obscuribacterales bacterium | reverse complement strand
CTGTCGCATCCGTTGGAATACTCTGGCTCCTGATCGCCACGGTCAGTCAAAGCGAGAAATACATCTTTCCTTATGCACTAACCTTCGCAGCTCATGCGGCTATCATCTCCACGGCTCACATGCGCTTCACCAGTTTTTCCAGACCTAAAGTATTCGCTCTTCTCTATGCAGTGCTCAAGGCATGGTGCCTGATGTGCATTCCTCTCATTTGCATAAACCCGTCCTCACAGCTGGTCGCAGTGACTGTTTTCCTCGCACCTTTTTGTATCGGTATTCCGACTGCGCTCTTCTACGCAGCCAATTCAAAAACGGTAAAACCGGCGACTCGTCCGAGTCGTTGGTGGAAGCAGGCAGCCTTCGCCGCGATTGCGTCGCTATTGGGAATGCTCGCGTTAGCTTTAATGCATTAATGCTCAGCCGATTCCAATTATCATTCCGAACAAAACACAGACGATCGCAATTAACGCCCCTCTTTTGGCAAGCGAATCTGTTTTACCGAAAAATCGAAAACCCTGCGCCGCCGCAAACGCGTAAATTGCAGCACTGACCATCGACTGCGGACGCATGACCATCAGCGCGTGAAACATCGCCAAACTGCCGAAAACTACTATCAATAACAGCCCGACGCCGACATCTGCAATCTTCGGCTTGCTCTTTGAGCCCGAGCCAGCCACAACGAGCCCGTCGGTACCTAAAGGCAAGTTACTAGGGAAAAGCTTACTAGGGAAAAGGTTTCGCATACAAAAAGCCATTTTCTTAGAGGCAAACCTCGGATGGACTCCAACCCATGATACCAAATGCAGACAGGGTCAATTTGACTACATTTTGGCTGGGATTCGCCGGCGCCTTTATGAATACGGTTGGACAAGTGTTGATTCCCGGACACACTCAGAGTTTGTTGACGTCACAATGATAGTGTTCAACCATAATGGAACGGCAGAAAGCAATGGCACTACAGACTACACAAAAGCAAACAACAGATGAAAGGCTCATTCGAGTATGCAGTTCGCGAATAGACTCCGGATTGAATCGGGAATACACCGAATTTTTCGCGAAGCATTTTTCGTATACATCGCTTCAATTCGATCAGCCTGAAGAATCATGGATTCTGACCGGTAGCGATTCGGCGATTCGCGGTCACTTCTCGCTCTGGTTCAGCGCGACCCCGTTGCTAGATGGAGATCGAATCGGACTCATTGGTCACTTCTTCGCAAAAGATGCCCATTGCGCAAGCGAGTTGCTTGGATTTGCCATGTCTTTGCTGAAACAAAAGGGCTGCAAGCGAGCAGTCGGACCGGTTGACGGCAACACCTTCAGACGGTATCGCTTTGTGATCGAATCTTCAGACGCAGCAGCATTCTTCATGGAACCCGAGAATCCGATGTCTTATCCGGAATACTTTTCTGATAATGGATTTGAACAGCTTGCCACATACAGCTCGTCCATTACAAAAGCTCGGTCCGACTTCCTGAATCCACAAATTAGCGTCCCGGCAGTCGAGGGAGTTACAATTCGCACACTCGATCTTTCCTCGATAGACCAGGAGCTCGAGACGCTTTATGGTATCTCCTGTAGTGCATTCCAGGACAACTTTCTCTATACGCCGATCGATAAGCAGTTATTCGTCAACCTCTATCGGCGTCTGACCTCAATCGTCGACCCCAACCTGGTTTTGGTGGCAGAGTCCCAGAAGACCCCGGTTGGATACGTGATGACGATACCAGACCTTTCAGGCAACAAAAGCGACACGGCAATCCTTAAGACAGTCGCTCGTATTCCGGATGATTCTCTGAAAGGTTTGGGGCTGATGCTAATAGCTGAGAGTCACGCAAGAGCAGCAGCCATGGGATATAAGCGGCTGATCCACGCCCTTTACAAAGACGACAACGTCTCCGGCTCCTACAGCACCGCTTGTGGTGCCCAAGTCATACGCAAGTATGCTGTTTTTCAAAAACTAATATAGTCACAGGTCAACCAGAAATGAACGCACATATTCTCCAGTTAGATATCCAGAAACAGAAGCGGAACTTCAATATGGCCGGACTTCTGGACGAGATTGCCCTAGAGCAACCAGAGCTTAAAGCGATCATAGAAGGATCTGGAGCACACAGAAAGATCGTCACCTACAAAACGCTAGCCGAAAAAGTTCAGCAAAAAGCCGCTGTTTTGCGGGGAGCCGGTGTGTCGGTCGGAGATCTGGTCGTCATCCTGGAGCCGCTCAGCACCGACCTGTTCACATCAATCTTGGCAGTCTGGCGGCTAGGGGCGACTGTTTTGATGTTCGACTCCGCGCAAAAGTTCGAGATTTTAGAAGAAGCAATTGGGACTCTTCATCCGCAGGCCGTCATTGCCTCCGGAAAAGGTCTGATCGTTGCCATGGCATTGCGGTCGGTTCGAGCGATCGAATTAAAACTTACGGACAGCATGCTGATTCCAGGTTGGCGCACAATGAAGAGGCAACATCCTTACATCGTGCCACCACTGAAAGCAGTCCCGCCTGACCATTGCGCATTGATGACATTGACCAGCGGAACGAGCGGTGGTCTCAAGACGATCGCGCGAAGCCATGAGTTTCTTTCGATTCAACATGCCGCTGTCTCATCGAGCGGTGCAGTCAAGGCTGGTTCGTGCGAACTAACATCGCTGCCGGTTTTTATTCTGGCAAATCTTGCTTCTCGGACCACGACAATCATTCCAGATGCCAATCTTAGCCGCCTGCGCGACCTGGCCGTGTCCGGCATCGTACGGCAACTGCAGGAACATCGTCCATCTCGAATCCTGGGATCGCCAGCTTTCGTGGAACGAATTGTACGTCATTGCAGAAGCCATAATGTACGACTTCCGTTCGTGACATCGATAGTTACAGGTGGTGGTCCTGTCTTTCCAAAGCTGCTCTGGGAGATTAAAGCGGTTTGTCCGTTTGCAAACATAGTAACCGTATACGGTAGCAGCGAAGCAGAACCAATTTCAAAGATCGAATTTTCCGCTCTTACGAACGATGACTTCGATGCCATCGCATCAGGTGCCGGTCTTCCGGTTGGATATCCCGTCGCAGAGGCACGAGTACGAATAGATCCGCTCATCGCTCAAGATAATGCACTCAACCATCCGGATCAGTTAGCGACTTTGAGATACATTTGCGAAGTTGCCGGGATTGCAATAGATGCCATAGGCGAGATATTAGTTACCGGAGAGCACGTAGTTAAGGGCTATCATAGAGGGGTCGGCGACAGTCAGTCCAAGGTAATCATTGACGGTGAGATCTGGCATAAGACTGGTGACGTGGGCTATTTCGATAGCGCTGGCAAGCTCTGGTTGACCGGGCGGAGAAGCCGCAGCAAGTCCAAGGATAGCGTCATAGACACTAGCTTCGCCCAGTGCATCGAGGCTGCCGTCCTCTGCGATCCTTCAATAGAGAGAGCCGCGTGCCTTATGATTGACGACTCGACGACACTGTTCCTCGAACCGAACTCCGGTCGTATCGATTCGGTACTCCTGCGGAATCGCCTGGGATGGAGCAGACTGAGCTCAGTCAACATTGTGCGGAAGATTCCATACGACTCGAGACATGCAAGCAAGGTTCTCTACCACAAGCTCGTGTCACTTCACAAGCAATCTGTCTAAGAGAATCGTACAGAACACCAGAATGCTCACAATACCATTGACGGTGAAGAAAGCCGCATTGACTCGAGAAAGATCGTCTTCTTTGACGATGCTATGTTCGAAAACCAGCATCGCCGTGACTAGAGCCAACCCAACCCAATACGGCCAACCAAAATGGATGAAACGGGTGAGAAGAAACAACGCTGAGACAGTCACCACATGTAGTGAGCGACTGATTGTCAGAGCAGTGCCTATGCCAAAGCGCGACGGCATGCTGTGGAGCCGTTCATTCCTGTCGAATTCCACATCCTGGCAGGCATAAATGATATCGAAACCGGCAACCCATGTCATCACTGCAATTGCCAGAACCCATGGCGCAGCAAGTAGAAGGCTGCCGCCGGCGGCGACCCAGCCACCGAGTGCAGCTCCACCAAGGGCAATTCCCAGCACGATGTGGCAAAGCCAGGTGAAACGCTTCGTGAACGAATAGAAGCTCAACCAAATGATAGCAATGGGCGACAACATCAAACAAAGCGACGGTAGTTGCGAAGCAGCCAGTAGCATCACGGAGAAGGACAGAATCGCCCCGATAATCGCACTTCTCTTAGAGATGCGTCCCTTCGGGATTGCACGCTCCGCGGTGCGTGGATTGCGCGCGTCTATCTCACTGTCAATCAGCCGATTTAGCGTCATTGCCGCCGCGCGTGCTCCGGCAAAGGCCAGGACAGTGAATGCAATTGTAAGCAATCCAGGAATTTCAGGCGCCGCTAGAATTAGTCCGGTTAGAGCAAACGGAAGAGCGAACACCGTGTGCTCGATCTTGATCATCTCCGCCCACTCCCTCACGGAGCGGGTAAGCGGCTGATTCTGTGTAGGCTCCATGGTTGTGGACATAATATTTTTGCTCAGCACCGGGCTATTAACATGTCGAGCATGCCTACTTTTGATAGCATAGTCGACATAAAAATCGTTATGTAGAATACACAGGAATATTGATGAAATGGGGTTACTTGAATAATTGTCATGTAACTGCCATGATAAACTTTATTCAGAAATACCTTGGTGATAGGGAGTTTCGAAGGATAAAAGATGTCAAGAGGTTTCGCTACAATGAATTCCATCGGACCGGGAGCGGTTAATCCGAATCAGCCGTCTTCCGGCAAGACTATCAATTTGCAGGGAGTAGCATCCTTTGCAAGCCTCGTAGAGCTTCTTGCGCAAGAGCTCGGCACCACACCTGGAAAGATGCAGGGTCAACTGCCCAACGGGCCTGAGACGTTCGATAAGCTAATGGGCGAGCTCGATATGAATAGTCAGGGCTTCGTCAGAAAGTTGATTTTGATCGCACAACCGGGTGCTCCGCTCATGCTGCGCTTCCAATGCGCATGGAACAAGAGCCACAGCGAGAGCAAGACAGACATCGTTTCTGGTGTCACAGCCGATTATTACCTTGGTGTTAGCGTCGAAGATGTAGTCCCACAGGGACGCGCACTGGCAAGATACGTTGAAGATATTTTTTCAGTACTCGACCGAATGGTGACCCTTGGACATTCACATAAGCTTGCGACCATGAGCGTACCGGTGTCGCAGCTCGAGGCCTTCGAAGCCGCCGAGAGCGATCTCGTCACTCAATATGAAGGCAGACAATCTCAAGACACTACAATCCCGTAGGTCTGAGCAAGTTACATCATTAGGAAGCGGGTCGTTTCATTTGATCGGTCCGCTATCTCATTTTTATGACCGTCGGACATGAAGCGTCAACAATGAAGGTTCAAGCAGACTTCTTCAGAGTTTCAATCCCGAACTTGTAGTAGGAGATTTCACCCTCGATAGTGGCGATCACCAGACCGTCTTTGAGAACAAGTGGCTGAGATTCGAGATTGCCGCCGAAGTTTTTCTGCCACTTCACGGCTCCGGTTTCTGAATCGAAGCCCTGTATCCAGCCCTCTTTAGACACGGCGAGCACCGTCTGAGCAGCGGTGCTCAATGCGGCCTGAACATTGCCTTTCAAGGCCGCTTTCCAACGCAATCTTCCATCGTATTTCTCACAGCTGTAAAGCCATTTGTCCTGGCTCGAAAACACGACCGAGGTAAAAACAATGACCGCACCAGATACAATACCGCGACCGGCCTGGTACTCCCAGATCGACTGACCAGATTCGATGTCGAGAGCATAAAGGCTGCTCGCCTGCGTACCGACGTACAGGCTGTCAGCCGACGTTGCAGGAGTCGATACGACTGGGCCATCGAGCTGAGCGCTCCACCTTTCCTTTCCATTGCTGGTCTGGAGGGAATAGACCCTTCCGCCCCTGGTGCTCAAAAAGACAACATCGCCATAGACGGTCGGATTACACACGATCGGAGACTTCAGATTACCGGCCCAGACCTTGCCACCGTCTGTGATGTCGAGACAGCAGACATTGCCGTCCATCGTACCGACCACGAGTCCGATGCCATTTGTGGCAGGACTAGAGACTATTCGCTCTCCCAGATTCGCTCGCCAAACCGCCTGACCAGAACTCTGATCGACTTTAATGATTTTGCCCCCGCAGGTGGTGAGGAACAGATCCTTCCCTCTCAATAGCGGACTGGCCATAATCATCTCATCGGATTCGAAGCCCCAGATCAAATCTCCAGTTTCGCGATTGAGTTTGTACAGACGACCGTCAGCTGCCGCAGCATAAATACTGCTGTCATCATCGTAAACCGGATGTGAATTCCAGCCAATTGGTCCTTTCGCCTTGAAGGTCCACTTCTGCGTTAACAGTGGATTCAATCCATCAACTACAGGGATAGAGTAAGCAGAGATTTGAGGCGCATCAAGCTTCGCGACAGGCTGGCTGGGTTGGCGAGCTGGTCCAACCGGCTCGAGCGGTTTTATTCCAGCCGCTTCAATTCGCGAGTGCGAGATGTATGGTCGATCGTCAAATAGGATTTGCGGACGATTTTGCGGAGGCTTTTTATCAACAGGCTTGTCAGCCACAGGTGGAACAGCCTTCGATGGAGGCGTTGCTTTGGGGTCTGATTCGAAAATCTGTGTTTTTTGCTTCGGTGGCACAGGAGGCTTTGACACCGGTGGCGGTGGATCGCTCGGCGATGGATCCGCGATAGAAGGCTTTGGTGTCACCGGAGCGGCTCGTTTTGCCGGATCAGATTTCCCGATTTTCGAGTCAGCCTCGGTTATCGTTTCCACTCTCTGGGATGTTCGCTTCGTAGACAGTCCCAGACCCATTCTTGCCACTCGCAAATCGAAAATCAGGTCGTCCAGGATCTTCAATACGTCGGCCAGCGATTGATAGCGATCGGTCGGAGACTTCTCCATCATGCGGCGGATCAGCCGGTCGAGAACGTCCGGAACCTCTGAATTCATACGTCTTACTGAAGGAATTGGTGCTGTCGTGTGTTTCATCGCCATCTCGATCATGCCGTTGGCACGATAAGGCAGCTGACCTGTCACCATTTCAAAAAATAGAATCCCGAGCGAATAGATATCAGAGCGCTGATCCTGTTGTTCGCCTCGACACAGCTCCGGCGACATATATGCCGGGGTTCCCATTCCTTTTGTAGACGGATTGATATAGACCTTGTTTGCCATCAATCGAGCCAATCCAAAGTCACCGATCTTCAAATCTCCTTCAGTCGTGATGAAGATGTTATCCGCTTTTACGTCCTGGTGAACGACACCTTTCCTGTGGGCGAAATACAGACCGTTAGCGAGCTGCTTCATCCAATTGAGGGCATGCTCGACGGCAAGAGCGGCACCCTGAGTTCTGTTGGCGAGGTTGCCCCCGGGCAGGTATTCCATCGCGACGAAGTGGTGCGCTTTGTCCTGCCTGACCTCGACACCGATATCATATACGGTGACCAGGTTGGGATGTTCCATCCTCGCAGCCAAACGCGCTTCTTCCGTGAAAACCTCCACGTTCTTCGAGTCGGTCATCAGCTCAGGAAGCAGCATTTTGATCGCTACGTCACGTTGCAGGAATTCATCCCGACAGTGATAGACAACCCCCATTCCGCCAACGCCCAGCTCCTTGAGCACGGTATAGTGCCCATCCTCGAGTTTGTCGTTGTTCGCGAAAATTGCTGTCATCTTTAAACTACTAGTAAGAATATACGAATCAATAAAGGAAAAAGCCGGCTTATGCAAAATCAATGCCCATTATGATGCCGAAACTTTCCTGGTGAAGCAAAGTTAGCTAACAGTTTGTCAAGAAACGACCCTTGTCAAGAGAATATAATCTCCACCAGTACAGTGATTCGAACCTCGAGCTCAAAGACCTATAAATTCTGCTCAGGCGAAAATGACCCTGGTGCGATAGTTTAGCCAGGTTAACCGTCCGTACATCCCCGACAGACAAGGAACAGCCGTGACTTTCAAAGCAGATGGGCAATCGATACCAGCCAACCTGGACTTCAGCGTCCCCGTGGACGCCGGTGCACCTTTTGCCCGAGGTCAGTCCGATTTACTAGACCAGGCCTTCGAGGTCCTCACTCTAGAGGCGGACAGCATCCTGGCAATGCGAGATCGACTCGGAATAGAGTTCGAGCTGGCAGTGGAGTGGTTGATCGCATGCACCGGAAAGGTCGTCGTAACCGGCATGGGGAAATCGGGACACATCGCCACGAAAATTGCCGCGACATTGGCATCAACCGGAACCCCGGCTTTCTTCGTGCATCCTGCCGAGTTAAGACATGGCGACTTCGGTATGCTTGAAGAGCGCGATATCATTATTGCCCTGTCCAGCTCCGGCGAGACCCAGGAGATAAAAGTAGTCCTGGATCCAATCAAGCGACTTGGACTCAAGTTAATCGCCTTCACCGGAAATCCCGACTCTTCACTAGCCAAGGCAGCAGACGTCGTTCTTGACGTTGGTGTAGATAGAGAGGCCTGTCCGCTTAACCTGGCGCCCACTTCGTCGACCACGGCCGCGCTGGCGATGGGAGATGCGCTCGCTCTAGTTCTTATGTCGCAGAAGGGGTTCCAGAAAGAAGATTTCGCTCTCAGCCATCCAGGCGGCAATCTTGGGAAACAGCTTCTATCAGTGGCCGACGTAATGCGCTCCGGTATCCAGGTTCCTACAGTCGGACTCGGAGCCGATCACAGCGTAATTCTCGATGAGATCGACAAGAAAAAACTGGGCTTTACAGCCGTAGTCGACGACGAAGGTCAACTCCACGGCGTCATTACAGACGGTGACCTCAGGCGGGCAACGATTAAGTTCGGTCAGGAAATCTTTGCAAAAATCGCATCAGAGCTCATGACCAAAAATCCAAAAACGATCTCGTCGAATTGCCTGGCTGTTGCAGCTCTTAAAGCGATGGAACAACACTCGATTGCCGACCTGCTAATCCTCGATGAACAGGAAAGGCCGATTGGTCTTATCGACCTCAAAGACCTTCTGAAGGCTGGCATTATCTAAACCGCTTAAGAGTTTTGGACTACCAACCCAGGTCCTAAACGCGCTCACATCTAGGTACCCGTGTTTCCCCCATCGCAGGTACAAAAATGTCACTATTCAAACTCGATAATATCCCTCACCCCTCTCGACGACGGAAAGTTTAAATGCACGCTTGAAACCTTCAGTAAGTCCTTTTCCGAAATAGCCTACTCTGTTGAAAAAGTTGATTGATGATCGAAGGACGGCTTGCTAGTTGGACCAGCCTGGTTGCCTGTCGACCGGTCGGGTTGTTGGTATAGGCGCAGCTGCTTCACTAGGCGTGGCTGACTGAATTTCGAGCGGAGAACCTCCTGGTGCCGGAGCGGCTTGCGTCGACGCCGGTGCATTATCTGCTACGGTCTTACCGGCAGGTGCATTGGCGGCCGCTGGTTTATCGTGATCGAAAAGATCTCCGATTTTTTCCAGCCCCTTGCGAGCCCCGCTCAGTGCGCCTCGTCCCAGGTTTTCAGCGCCGCGACCGACAGCTTCAACACCTTCCTTGGATACTTTGCCCACTGCCTTGGCGCCTTTTACAGCGCCGGTGCCTACGTTTTCAGCTACATCAGCGCTCTTGTGCCCGATTGCACCTACACCTTTTACAGTCTCGCGACCGATATTTTCAGCGCCGCGGCCAACGACTTCGACTCCGACTTTGGCTCCATGACCGACGCTTTCAACGCCTTTGACGGCTCCATGTCCTACAGCTTCGGCGCCCTTCACTGTGGAGCGTCCAATCGCTTCGGCACCATGACCGACAGCACCGACGCCTTCAGCAGCCCCATGTCCTACAGCGCCAACTCCTTCCGCTGCACCATGACCCACGGCACCACAAGCATTCGAACCGTGTTTGGCGGCACCTTCATCGGACACTGCCTGCTTTTGCGGCTTGACCGTCGGAGGCTGACTGAAAGTCGTTGGAGCTGATGGGTCGAGCACTTTGTCGGTGACCTTATCGATAGCTTGCTGCTCGTCCTGGACCTCTTCTTCTGAGACCGGCAGCTCGGGACGAAGCTCCTGAGCTCGAAGAGGGCTGGTCATGCTTATCGCAAGCAATAAACTCAAACTCAATACATGCTGAATCTTCATCTCAATGCCTCACGCACTAACAATAGATCATCAGGCGATTTCGCCTGGAGTATGTTCCCTGTCAACTAATCAAGCGGTAAGTATACCAATCTCCAGGCTCCTGTCCGCCCATCTGGGCTGACCTATTCCTGAAAAGTGTCTGATGATCAGAAAGATCGGACAGGTGGTGCGCTTATGGCTAAATAAGTTTATTCAAATTTTTAACGATGGAAGGGCCGATTGACCCCGGGAGAGGCTGGACTTTGACAGATTGTTCACCACATACGGTTCCAAACTTATTTGTCCGGTTTGACGTACTTCTTAGTCGTAGTCTGTATCTTCGTCGTAGGTATATTCTTTTTCTTCATCCGTTTCTTCCGCTTCCTCTTCCGGCTGACCCCCATGTCCGACCAGCTTTACAAGCCTGTCGAGCTCATCGGCACCCAGTCCGAGCTCTGACGCGACCTCTTCCCGCGTGGGCTCACGACCCATTTCCAGAATGAGCCTATGAGAAATAGGTTTTATCGAATTGATTTTTTCCAGCAGATAATCGGGGACACGATTGAGACGGGTCTCATTGGCAACTTCCTCAGAAATCGCTTTTCGGATCCAAACCGCGGCATGTTCCCTGAACGGTTTACCCGCCTCAGGATCGTACGACTCCAGCGACCGCAAGAGTCCAAGGGTTCCTTCGTTGATCAAGTCATTCAGCTGTGCATCGCCTGCCGTGTATTCTTTTGCAATCCAGGTTACGAGGCGCAAATTGGCTTCATTAAGCTTTCTTCGGGCAACACGTCCTGTTTTTTCATTGCGTGCCTGCTCCACCAGCTCCGCTTCATCCTTGTCCGTCAGGACCGGGAATCTGGAAATCTCCTCAAGGTAGGCGCGGAACTGCTTACCGGTAGGAACTGTATCGATGACCTGTTTCACAAACCTATCAGGAGGGGGAAGAGTATCGACGATGCGTCGCAGCTCCTCGTCAATTTCGGGTATGTTCGACCATTTCTTGTCGCGATCCTTCATTGAGCCTCCGGCTCGGGATTTGTGTACGAAATCGACAGATTACCACGGAAATGAGAAAACCTTGCAGTTCTTGGCACGCCATGTGGTAATTAAAGAAAAGGAGAACACCCAGGATAACCATCAGTGTCTGAATCCAGACATTTTTATGACTAACGAACCGGTAGACATTTGGCAACGACTTAAACGACTCTCACGCGACCGCACAAAAATCTGCGGTCGAATAAGGCGCGTGAACCACTCTATCGGACTTCGCGTAGACAAATTGCAAGCTATCGGAAAAAAATACAATCTGTTGATGGAGGCCCTCGAGAACCGAAGGGATGAATTCAGCGAAGACCAGATTGAGCTGATTATCAAGCTCATGGACCTCTTTGGTGAAAAGATTGACAAGTTGACCACCGACATTACCGATCTGGCGGAGCCAAACATCGAACTCTACCGGGAGCTGGAGGACGTCGAGCGCCAGATTCGCGCACTAGAGGCTATTGTAGAAGCCGAAGTCGGCAGTTCCGACGAATAGTTTAGGCGCTTCGCGCAGGCTCAATCGCCAAGCATCGTCGCCTTGTACAGCGTTTGTTCGTGTTCCCGTCGTTTGATTATCTCGATACGCTCCCCATCAAACGTTGGATCGCGATATGGAACACCTGAGCTTGTGCCCAACCTGTCGAGTTCTTCCGGTTCAAGCGGATAGATCAGGTCATCGACCAGCTCCGCTGCGATAATGTCGATGACATCCACAGATTCGGCATCCGGATTGATGAGCGAACTCCGCTCATTCGAGATGCAGACAGCCAGAGTCCCGCCTTTCTTGGCTCCTACACCGCGAGTTCGCATCACTGCAAACCCGGATTCGAGCAAACCGCCTCGAACGGCTGATGCCGCGCTGTAAGTAAGAAGCCGACCGACATCGGGTCTTAGAAGTTTTCTATAACAGGAAAACAGATCAGCAGTCCACAAATGTGGC
>CAZISK010000137.1:0-12103 GCA_964541355.1 uncultured Candidatus Obscuribacterales bacterium | reverse complement strand
GAAAGAGTCCTTTCAAGGCTTGCCTCTCGTGTTGAAGGGCAGGCTTCTGGACCTTGAAGACTCCTGTTTGCGAATTGAAAACCCCAGATCATTGGAAAAACCAAAAGCAAGGGGCAAAGCGTCGAAAGAGACGAGCGAACCGGAAGCAGCATCAGAAGTGGCAATCCCGCTTACGGCGCTTTACTCGGTCCGCCTTTATCCAGAAATACAGGTCGCCCAGTCCAATGAATTGCCAGAGTCCGGATAACGAGCAGCTCTGCTTCGAATCAGGCTCTTCATAAACTAAATAAACTACAACTGAAATACAACTGAATAAACTTGGGAGGAAACCCCGTGATAAAAATCGGCGACAAACTATTAGAAGCAGCAGAAGAGCTCGAACGCGAGCGCAACATTCCGCAAGAAGAGTTCATATCCTATGTCTGCGATGCAATCGTGGCCGCCTACAAGAAGAAGGTTCCTGACCACGATGTCGATGGTGTAAGAGCGATCTTCGACACAGAGACTGGCGAAATCGGTATCTTCGCTCCTAAGGAGGTTGTCGAAGAAGTCAGCAACGAGTATCACGAGATCTCCCTTGGCGACGCACAGGATCTAATTCCAGACGTCACCGTCGGTGAAGTGCTCGAGATTGAGGTAACCCCTCAAGATTTCTCCGAATTTGGCAGAATCGCAGCACAGACTGCCAAACAACTAATCACGCAGCGTCTTCGCGAAGCCGAAAAAGAGCTTATCAAGAAAGAGTTCGAGGCCCGCAAAGGCACCTGCACCACCGGTCAGATCGAAAGAATTGAAGTGATCAGCCACAATCGCAACAACGTGATCGTCAACCTCGGACGTGTGGAAGGCTGCATGCCCACCAGAGAACAGTTGCCAGGCGAAACATATCGCGTCGGCAACCGGGTAAGAGTATACGTTCTCGAGCTGCGCGAATCCGGGCGCGTGCCGCAAATCATCGTATCCCAGGCACATCCAGAGCTGGTGCGCGAACTCTTCGAACTCTATGTACCGGAAATCGAGGATGGCACAGTCGAAATCAAATCGATCGCTCGCGAAGCCGGCTACAGAACCAAGATTGCCGTGCATTCCGATGATGCCGATGTCGATCCGGTCGGCGCCTGCATCGGGACAAGAGGGGTGAGAATTCAGAATGTCGTTGCCGAACTGCGCAACGAAAAAATCGACGTGATACGTTTCTCCGGGGATCCGGTCGATTACATATCCAACGCGCTCAGTCCTGCTCGAATCACTACCGTCGCGCTTTACGAAGACGTGCCGGAGATGGGTGGAAAGCGCGCCGAAGTGATCGTTCCAGACGATCAGCTCAGCCTCGCTATCGGTCGCGGCGGACAAAACGTACGCCTGGCCGCAAAACTGACCGGATGGAAGATCGACATCAAGTCGGAAAGCCAAGCCGGTGGAAGCTTCAGGAATCTCAATCAAACTTTGGAAGACCTCAGTTCACCTGCATAACTCAATGAGCAATGGAGTCGGCATCGCCGCCGGCTCTCATTGCGTATCAAAGGTGAGGTTTGGTGCCTAACAGCCCGACTCGACTATGCGTAGGCTGCCGAAAGATGATGCCAAGAGACAGATTGCTCAGGCTGACTGTCGATCATCTCACCGGCAATGTAACGATTAACCAAGACGACGTCCCGACACGGACGGCGAAACAAAGCATCTTCGGACGCTCAGCCTACCTCTGTTTCGATGAGTTATGTTTTGTGAAAGCTCAAAAAGGCGCACGTCTTCACAAAGCTCTAGCCGGTCGCAAGAAAATGAAAACCGCGAAAGACAGGGAGACTCACGTTGTTGTTCGCTGGCCTCTTGAGCCACAACTTATTAAGGTGATTATGGATCTTTGCGCAGAACATGGCAAAACGTGCCAAAATACTGAGAGGTAAGAAAAGGTACTTATGGACGATCGAGTTCGAATCTACGAATTGGCGAGAAAAATGAATATCCCTAACCAGGATATCATCACCGTTTTGCGCGAACTCGGATACGACGTCAAGAGCCACTCATCTACCATCGACAAGAATGCTGTCGGCGCTGTCATTGCTGCCCTCGGAAAGAAAAATCAGGCTCAGGAAGCACAGCAAAAAGATAAAAAGGTAGTACCCAAAGCTTCAAGCAAGGTGCCCCCACTGCCAGAAAAGAAAGTCCAAACCGTAAAGCCAAGAGTGCTCTCTCGTTATCGCAAGCCGGATCCGGTTGCGGAAGGTGAGGGTATAGACGCAAGTGGAGCGACATCGTCTCCACAAAATCTGACAACAGGCGCTCCGATTGAGCGCCCATCCATTTTGCCAGCAGGCGGCCCAGCGCCGCTGCCGGCGTCACAAATTTCATCGACACCGCGTCATCCGCGCCCTCATCTGCCAGCACCGGGCGAGGCAACGCCTCAGCGTCCAACGCCTGTTGGTGAGAAAGAGATTCAACAGGTGCCAGGGCAGCCGCAGTCCAAGCCGGCAACTGCCCCGCCTCCGGCCGCAACGGCAACAGCTCAGGCACAGCCTCCGGAGGTCGCAGACGAGTCTGTCGAGGAGCCGGTGAGCGAGTCAGTCGAGGCGCCGTCCGTCGAGCAAGAAGAAGAGGTGAAGCCGCAGGGCGACTCCTGGTCTGACGAATCAAAATATGCACCACGGGCCATTCGCAATCTAGACAAGCATTTTTCAGAGAAGCAGCGAAAAGCGGAGCAAATTGTCAAAGGTGGTAAGAAAACACGCCAGGACCGAACCATCGAAACCGAGCCAATCTTCGAAGATGGTGAAGAGGAAGCAGAATTGGTAGCCGAAGAGGTCGTCGAGGAAGTAGCCACTGAGGGCACCGGTGATACCGCAGGTGATGACTCAGCCGATGCCGAGCCCCTTAAGAAGGGTGCCATGAGACCTATGTCCCCGTCAGTTCCAATAAGAGTAGCAGCACCTTCGATGAGAGCAACCCCGCCCCGTCCACCCAAGACTCACAGCCGGCACTCGCATGCCACACGACATCAAAAGAAGGATGAAGAAAAGGTCAAACAGGCCGCTCCCACTATTGAAGTGCCAAAAGTTGTCACCATCGGCGGTAGCCTAACGGTACAGGAGCTCGCCGACCGAATGTTGGCGCCGGCGACAGAGGTAATCAAGCGCCTGTTCATGAAAGGTGTTATGAGAACGGTCAACCAGATCGTCGAAGCTGAGCTCGCACGTGAGCTTGCCACCGAGATGGAGTACGAAGTTCTCACTGAAGAGGTTCAGAAGGCTGAAGATCAGATGGCGAAAGCCGAGCGTCTCGGTCTCTTCGACGAAGACGAAAGCAACCTGATCACAAGGCCGCCGGTTGTCACTATCATGGGTCACGTCGACCATGGCAAAACCAGTTTGCTCGACGCCATACGCCAGACCAAGTTGAAGCTTACCGAAGGCGAAGCCGGTGGAATCACACAGCACATCGGCGCGTACCACGTTGAAGTCGAGCATGAAGAGGGCGTTCGCCAGATCGTCTTCCTCGATACACCGGGTCACGAAGCCTTTACAGCAATGCGAGCCCGCGGCGCGCGTGTCACGGACATCGCTATTCTCGTCGTCGCAGCGGATGACGGCGTCATGCCCCAGACCGTGGAAGCTATAGATCACGCCAAAGCGGCCGGCGTACCAATTATTGTGGCAGTTAATAAGATCGACAAAGCCGACGCCGATCCAGACAGAGTGCTTTCACAATTGATGGAGCACGAACTGTTGCCGGACGTATTCGGTGGAGATACTGTCACGGTCAACGTCTCAGCCAGGAAGCGCACCGGACTCGATGAGCTCCTCGACATGATCATTCTGGTAGCTGACATGCAGGATCTGAAAGCCAATCCTGATAGAGCGGCTCAGGGTGTTATCGTTGAAGCAGAGCTATCGCGCGGAAAAGGCGCAGTCGCAACCGCGCTGGTCCAGAGCGGCACGCTCAGAGAGGGCGATTATATCGTCGCCGGAAGGATCGGAGGCAGAGTAAGAGCGCTCTTCGACGATCGCGGTCACCGTGTGAAAGCGGCCGGGCCGTCCATGCCTGTCGAAGTGCTAGGTCTCGATGAAGTCCCACAGGCTGGCGATGTCTTCCAGGTAGTGGACGATATTCAAGACATGAAGAGTATTCTGGAAGAGCGTCGCGATACGGAAGTTCGACGCGCTCACCACGTCACTCTCGAGTCTCTCCACGACTTGCTCGAACGTGGCGAGGTCAAGGAGCTCAATGTCATCATCAAGGCTGATGTACAGGGTACGGCGGAAGCGATTGCCGACTCGGTCCGCAAGCTCAGCGACGAGTACGTACAAATAAGAGTGCTTCGCGCTGCTTCAGGCGAAATCTCTGAAAATGACGTCAACCTGGCAACCTCGTCAGAAGCGATTATCATAGGGTTCAACTCTTCTCCGGATCCCAACGCCAGAAGCGTAGCGGAAGCCAACGGAGTTGATATAAGAACCTACAGCATCATTTATCAGATTACCGATGATCTGACCAAAGCTATGCAAGGTCTCCTCGAGCCAATCAAGCAAGAGGTCAAGATTGGCACAGCCGAAATCAGACAGATCTTCAAGGTCGGAAAAGGACTTGCCATCGGTGGTTGCATGGTGCTGGAAGGAAAAATCCAACGCAACTCCATCGCTCGCATCGAGCGCAGCGGACAGATTGTTTATGAAGGCAAGATCGATACGCTGAAGCGCTTCAAAGACGATGTCAAAGAGGTAGCTCAAGGATTCGAATGCGGTATGAGCTTCGAGAAGTTTAGCGATCTGCAGGAAGGGGACAAGGTCAACGCCTTCATCATTCAAGAAGTGAAGCGTGTCTAATTCCCTGTTCCAGTTCGCGAGGAGGCAAACATGCAAGGCCAGCGTGCGATCAGAGTTTCGCAAAATATAAAAAGAGAGCTTGCCCAGATGATTATGCGCGACATCAAAGATGATCGCATCAAAGGACTGGTCTCCATCGTAGAGGTGGAATGCTCAGCCGACATCCGCTCGTGCAAAGTATTCATCTCCGTTCTTGGCAGTGAAGAAGACGAAAAGGGCACCATGGAAGCGCTCAAAGATAAAGCTGGTATGATTCGCGGCGAGATCTGCCGACGATTGCATTTGCGCTTTGCTCCGGAGCTGCACTTCCGACTGGACAAATCGTTGGAGAGAGGCTCGAAGGTCACCGAGCTTCTCGGCAAGATTGAACGCGGCGAAGTCTAACTACACGTGATCGGCTTCCTCAATGTCTATAAAGAGCGCGGGATCACCTCACACGATGTCGTCAATCGTTTGAGGAAAATATCGGGCATCAAACAGATTGGTCACGGCGGTACTCTCGATCCTCTCGCTGAAGGGGTGATGGCGGTGGCGATTGGCAAGGCCTGCCGACTTTTGCAGTACCTGACCGACGACAAATGCTATCTTGCCGAGGTCAAGCTCGGACTCTCAACGGACACAGACGACACTGAAGGAAAGACAATAAGCCTCTGTCGCTCTCTATCACATGTGACCGAGAGCCAGGTCAAAGATGCGCTTGCCACTTTTGTCGGTGAACAGCACCAGATCCCGCCTATTTACAGCGCGATCAAAAAGGGCGGCGTGAAGATGTATGAGCTGGCGCGCAAGGGAGAGACGCCCACCGAAATAGATGCTCGAAAGGTGACCATTTATTCGATCGAGTTCCTGGGTTTCTCAACCCCATTTGTCAAATTTCGCGTGGTCTGCTCTAAAGGCACTTACATACGGTCCATCGCCAGAGACCTGGGAACGATGCTGGGTTGCGGAGGTTGTCTCTCGATGCTGCTTCGCGAGCAGTCCGGTCCGTTCAGACTGGAGCAGTCCAATCGTCTGGAAGATCTGCAAAAGGACAAGCAGGCTTTGCCGAATGCATTGATGACTCCGGAGGCAGCGCTGATGTTTGACACGCTCACATTCCAGACCGAGACCGCAAAGAAGCTGGCGCATGGACAGGCTCTTGATACTGCAGCGCTGGGATTGCCACCGTTATCGAAGGAGATGTACATTGTCTATTGCGATGAACGGCCGATAGCGTTGGCCAAAGTCAAAGACAACAAAATTCTCCAACCGGAGATCGTTTTAACAAATGCCGGCGAGCTATAAGCGTTCTCACGTTCTCAACATAGTCCTCGTCATGGAGGCTCTGTTGCTCTTCGTCGCCACAATCTGGTGTCAGCTCGCGCACATCGACCTGATGCCTTTACTAAAGCTGGACTGGTGGCTTCGCGATCTGGGGTACGGCTGTTTGATTGGACTGGCGATGAGCACAGTCAGCCTGCTTATCAGTCTTCTGGCAAAGGCGCTCGCGCACCATATTCGCTTCCTCGGCTCTTTGACCGACTTCGTTTCGAATACTCTGTCACCGATGTTCGCCGAAGTAAATCCATTGGATATACTGCTTATCGCTCTTGTCTCTGGATTCTGCGAAGAGGTGCTGTTCAGAGGAGTCGTGCAACAGCAATGCGGTGTAATCTGGGCAAGCGTAATCTTCGGTCTGTTTCATTACACCGGCAATCGCTATATTTTTTACGTCTTCTGGGCCGGTGCGGCAGGCATGTTGCTAGGCATGTGCGTCGAGCATTTTCATACGCTCTGGGTGCCTATCGTCGCACACGTCTTCAATAACTTCATGAGCATCCTTCTGATTCGCTATCGCGTCGGTTACAAGCGCAGCTGAATGCTGAATGCACAAAGGGAAAGCGCTATGCACCTTCCCTTCGTTACTGTAGTTAAGTATCGAGTTTAGCGACGTTTTTTCGCTTTCGACTTCTTGGCGGCTGGCTTAGCTTTCGCTTTGGGCTTCGCTGCCTTCTTAGCCGGTTTTGCTGCTGCTTTGGATTTGGGAGCTGCAGCTTTCTTCGGTTTTGCGGAGCCTTCTACCGACTTGGGAAGTGCCGGAATTCTCGCTTTACCATCGACAATTTGCTTCAACTCTTGTCCAGCGCGGAACACAGGGACGCGGGCGGCTGCAATTTTCAGCTTCTCGTTAGGATTCTGAGGATTTACACCCATCCGTGCTTGTCTGTGACGACGCTCGAATGTTCCAAAGCCCACAAGGGTAACACGCTCGCCTTTCGCCATTGCTGCGGTGAGATGGTGCAACAGGGCGGCCACTGTATTGTGTACGTCGAGTTTTGTTTGTCCTGTGACTTTCGCGATCTCGTTAACTAGTTCTGCTTTGTTCATGCATTCATTCCTAAATCTGCAAGAGACAAGTAAAAGCCTTTTTCTTCAAAAGGCTAAAATCGTGTGTGAGAATAGCATCGTGATAGTCAGAGTTCAAGGGGTTCTCCAAAGAAATTTTTTTGGCGAATTAAAACACGGGTGGATCAACAGAGTATGCAGGGCGATGACACAATAGCGGCGATCTCGACTCCACCTGGCACAGGAGCGATCGCCATAGTTCGAATTTCAGGGTCTAAGGCGTTGGAAATTCTGACGAAAATATTTTCTCTATCGCCGGACCAATTCAAATCGCTTGATTGGGAATCAAGAAGCCATGAGGCTGTGCATGGATATATATGGGACCCTGAAAGCGCCGAGGTAATAGATGAAGTAGTTGTGATCGCCAATAGAGGACCGATCACTTATACAGGTGAGGACATAGTAGAAATAAACTGCCATGGCAATCCGCTTATTCAAAAGGAGCTTCTGGATCTGGCGATCAAACTCGGCGCCCGTCTATCTCAACGAGGTGAATTTACCAAGCGCGCCTTTCTATCCGGTCGCATGGATTTGACACAGGCTGAAGCCGTCCTCGATTTGATCCAGGCACCCACCACGAGGCAAAGCCGCCTCTCTGTTTCCGCCCTCAAAGGTCACCTCGGAGAGAAGATAAAGTCGACACGCAAAAGGTTGCTCGACCTCCTGACCAGAGTGGTTGCCGGCATAGATTTTCCAGAGGAGGTCGGCGATCTTCCCTTCGACGACATTCAAGCCATTGTGGATGAAGCGAAAGGGGAGCTCGAACGTCTGATTACGACCGCTAGAACTGGACGCTTCTTGAGGGCTGGGTTGAGGCTCTCGATCGTCGGAAGACCCAACGCCGGGAAATCAAGCTTGCTCAATTCCATCCTGTCATACGAACGTGCAATCGTCACCGATATTCCTGGAACAACGCGAGACTCAATAGAAGAGCTTTTCGAAATCAAAGGCATTCCTATCTGCCTGATCGATACTGCCGGAGTGAGAATAACAGATGACAAGGTAGAAAAAATCGGCATCGAGCGAACCGGACGGGCGATTGGTGAGAGCGATCTCGTGCTCTTGTTATTCGATATCAGTCAGGGCTGGGGGGACGAAGAGAAAGAGATTTTGAGCTTGATCGGCTCGCGGTCGTACATCCTGGTTTTAAACAAAATCGACAGCCTCGAGAATATTGCCAAGGGTATTAATGGAGACAGGCTCAAAGAGGCATTACGTGAGTGCGGTCAGGACGAGAAGACATTGCTCGATTCCTGGCGGTCAAAAGAGTGGCAGGCAGCCGACTCTTTCCTGTCTTCATACCGCAAGGAAAGCTGCGTCGACACAAGCTTGATCTCAGCCTTGACTGGAGAGGGCATCGATCGCTTGCAGGAGAAGATCGAGTCTTTCGTGGTTTCCGGCAATGAGTTGCAAGAGCTTGGGGGCTCATTGAATCAACGCCAGGCCGAACTTTGTTTTCGGGCTTCATCGTCGCTCGACGAAGTGCACAATTCGATCAAAAACAACATGCCGCAAGATTGCATCGCCACCGACCTGAGGACGGCAATAGACAATCTCTCCGAGGCTTGTGGCGACGAAATCACAGAAGAGCTTATAGATGAAGTTTTCAGCCAGTTTTGCATTGGCAAATAACAGGTTGGCCTAAATTGGGAATAATTCTTGTTTCACGCTAAAGTTAGCAAAAGCGCTTCGGAAACGCTCATGACTGACCAAGCCGGGCAATTGAATATACCCAGAGAGCTGGAGTGGCGTTACAGCAATTTTCGGCTGGTTGGGCGTGGCGGTGTCGGCATAAGTGTCAGCGCCATGGATACGGTGCTCGACAGGCGAATCGCAATCAAAGTTCTTCCCAGCAATTTCGACAACTCCCTTGATGCGGTCAGGTTCCAGCAGGAAGCACGAGCGCTAAGCAAATTGAACCACCCCAACGTGGTGAAAATTCTCGACTTTGGTTATTCCGAAAACAGACCATATCTTGTGATGGATTTTATCGTCGGAACCGATCTCGCCCACCTGCTCGAAAAGCAAGGTGTGCTAAGGCCGGCTCTAGCGTTTGAGATTGTCGTTCAGGTCGCGCTAGCGCTCGAGCACGCCCACAATCACAATGTGATCCACCGCGATTTAAAGCCCAGCAACATCATGCTGGACGAATTGAACAATGTAAAGGTGCTCGATTTCGGGCTCGCCAGAATCTTGAATACATCAGGCACAGACTTTCGCCTGACCAATCAGGATGTGGCCAACCTCTTATACATGAGCCCGGAGCAACTTCGCGGAGAGGACGTCGACGAGCGCTCTGATATTTACGGGCTCGGTCTTTTGATTGTGAAACTGTTGACCGGCCAGGTCCCTTTCGAAAGCAACAGCGCTATGGAGCTGCTCAGACGGCGGATGGAGGAGACACCGCCTGCGCTACCACAAATGGCAGAAGGAGATGGTCTAGCAAGGGCCCTGGATAAGATCGCCAGGAAAGCGCTTGCGATCGAACCACAAAATCGTTTCGCCAATATGAAAGAGCTGATTCGCCGCCTCGAAGAGCACTGCAATCGCGCCGACGCTCCAGGCCGCAGCGTCAATTTGAACAACTCCCTTGAGTTTTCTCAACCAGATCTCAGGGACAACAGAGCTAGTTCTAATGAGCCTAGCATCAAAGGTGTCACCGGCTTTTCAGTGCCGCTTGCGGTTCTGGTCATATTAGGTGGTATGTCCTTTGTGGTTGCGGTCTGGTCCGTTTGCAATGGCGTTCAACCGGACCCGGCCAAAAGGATATCCCAGACGAAACGTGTCAAACCAGCTATGAATGTGCCGGATGGATTCCAGGTCGAGTTCGAAAATAACCAGCCATTTTTCAAAGCCGGCAAAGACGTGGAAGACGAGGACTTGAAACGGCTTGAGGGAACCGGCATCACCTATCTGAGTTTTCAAGGCAATAAGTTGATTACCGACAAAGGCATGATTGAGATTACCAAGCTACCGCTTGAAGGGCTGGTGTTGAGAGAGGCACGTGTAGGCGACGGAGGGGTTGATAAAATCAACAGCTTCGCAAATCTGCGATGGCTTGATCTGCAAGGTACCAATATCACCAACGAAGGGATTTTGCAGTTGCGCCCCTCAGATAAGTTGACCAGTCTGGAATTGAGGTATCTCAATGTCAACAACCGCGCGCTGGAGCATATCGCAAATTCGTTTCCGAACCTTCTTCACCTCGGTCTGAGCGATACGCAAGTTACTGCATCCGGTCTTCCCACGTTAAGATCACTGAAGTATCTGCGCAGCCTGTATGTCGGAGCGCTCAATCTCACCGATGACGACATCGACAAAATTGTCGACCTCAATGTAGACTCCATCGATCTGGCCAGCAATCCGATAACGGATCTAGGGATCGCCAGGCTCAAACGGGCGAGGTCGCTCAGATGGGTCGGGCTCGAGTTCTGCCGAAAGCTCAGCCCTGCGGCAATCAAAGATCTGGAGAGCTCTTATCGAAATCTCGAAGTGAGACATCCACTGCCTGCTAACGCTCAAGATGGTTAGGAATCTATCGATAACTTTGATATGAACGATGCACGACACCTGGAGAACACCCTTCCACCTGAGGTCATCTCCAGGTACAACGATTTCCATGCCGTCGGTGAAGGTGGCATGGGTCGAATCTTGAGCGCCTTCGATACGGTTCTATGCAAGAAAGTCGCTCTTAAACTATTGCCGGTCACCATTCAAAGCGCCAGCGCCGTCGTGCGATTTCAGCAGGAGGCTCGTGCCATAAGCAAGCTCAACCACATGCATGTAGTCCAGGTCCTTGACTTCGCCTTCTCCTCCACAGGAGAGCCAGTTTTGATCATGGAGTACATCGACGGCGAAGACCTCGATTCGATTATCCAACGCGAGGGGAAATTCGCTCTGAGACGAGCTATCGAGATCGCCATTCAGATATGCAGTGGATTAGACCATGCCCACGCTAACGGAGTAGTTCATCGAGACCTGAAGCCCAAAAATGTCATGTTGGACAATGCAGGAATGGTAAGGATCCTCGACTTTGGTCTTGCCCGGATCATGGATCAATCAGAGATGGACTGGCGGCTCACCAGACCCGGTCAATTCCTCGGGACGCCACTCTATATGAGCCCCGAGCAGATCCGCGGCGAGAGCGCTGATGAGCGCTGCGACGTGTATGGTCTGGGCCTGCTTATCTTCAAAATGGTGACTGGCTCGATTCCACACGAAAGAGAAAACATTCTTGCCATGATGAGAGCGAGACTTGAAGAGTTACCACCCAACTTGCCTTCTGATCCAGAGTGTCCCGAGTTATGCGGCGCCCTCGATACGATCTTGCAGAAATGCCTGAAGCCCGAAGCCGAAACAAGGTTCGCTTCGATGGCTCAATTGAGCGATGCTCTTAACCAACTGGCAGGTGTGACGGAAAAACCGACGCAGAAGAACGAGAGTGAGCCCAAGCCGGACAAGCCGAGATTGCGAAGAATCGATGTAATTCTCTTGATCGTCTTCAGTCTGGTTGTCGTTGTGGGATATCTGATGAAAGAGGAGTTATCAAAAGAAACCTCCGGGCCTCCGGCGGCACCTCCCTTAGAAGGCGCGACGCTGGAGGATATAGAAGAGTTGGAGAGCAAGAAGGCGGCGGCGGCCACAGTCGAGAACGAAGCCGCGCCACAGGCACCGGATGCACAGCTACAGTCGGGTCCCAAGCTGCCCTTCGGATTTAGCCTGGTTCACCAGCGTAATCGCGATTTCTGGGTGGCCAAGGAATTCATCAAAGATCAAGACCTCAAATGCCTGTTGGGAACAGACGTAAAATATCTGAGCCTAGACTTAAACAGAAACGTTTCAACTGAGGCGATCAAGACAATTTCGAGCCTCCCCCTTCACGGTCTGCTTCTGCGAGAGAC
>CAZISK010000136.1:0-12125 GCA_964541355.1 uncultured Candidatus Obscuribacterales bacterium | reverse complement strand
GTGCCATAACGCGGAAGCCTTTCAATTCATTGTCGAGTCAGCTAATGAGCATATAGTCAACGCAGAACAGTACCTCTCAGAACTGGGCAGTAATACCGTCAACGGCATTGATAACAACGCAAAATGCAAAGAGCGCGAACCAGTCGAGCCCAACGATAAAATGCTTGGTCGCATCATCGCCAATAAATTTGCCATTCTTTCTTTCATTGGAAATGGCGGCATCAGTCGCGTCTATAAAGCTCGCAATGTCTTTACCGACAGAATTGTAGCGATCAAGATTTTGCATCCGCATCTCAAATTTGACGACGTTGCGGTTCAGCGCTTCCAGCGTGAAGCAAAAGCTATTAGCAGGTTGGAGCATCCAAATGTAATCAGTCTGCAAGACTTTGGTGTTGTTTCTGGTGACCAACCATATATGGTGCTTGATTTCATTACAGGGCATTCCCTGGAAGAGCTGCTTCAGGAGCAAGGAGCCATCGATGTTGAGCGTTGCTTGACAATTTTCCTTCAGGTTATCGATGGTCTTGCAGTTGCGCACGACAACGCCATCGTGCATAAGGACATCAAGCCGAGCAACATCATGATCACCAACCCGAACACTGCTCAAGAGTGTGCCAAGCTAGTCGATTTCGGAATCGCCCGAGTATTTTCGGAAGGCGGACCGGCAAGCAACAGGCATGCTCGTGCTCATAGAATTAGTGGAACGCCAAGTTACATGAGCCCCGAGCAATGCCAGGGGCAGACTCTGGATCTGCGTTCCGACATCTATTCGCTCGGTTGCGTCCTTTTCGAGGCGCTCACCGGATCTCGAGCGGTGACGGGCACCAGCTTTTACGACATTGCCTCCACACATCTCTACCAGACCCCACCATCGATCATCGAATCACGTCCAGATGCTAATTTCAGTAGGCAGCTCGACGCCATAGTAAGACGCATGATGTCGAAGGAGCCCAACGCCCGCTATCTAGATTTGCATGAGCTTCGCGAGGACCTGGCTCAGCTTAGAGCAGCGGCTGCATAGCGATTTCAGTGAGCGCAGATACGTTTGAATCTGCGCTCAATCACGATAGCTTTTGAAACCCACCGCCTCGCGGCGCATAGTTTTGGGATTTCTCTTTTAGATCGGGATCAAGCGCGACTCTCTCGTCGAAGACAAAGCAGTCGCCGTCCCAGTGCTTACCGCCGACCTCTTCGAAGTATCGCAAAATTCCGCCTTCCAACTGAAAGACGTTCTTGAAACCGAGGTCCTCCATCAGCAGCACGGCTTTCTCGCACCGGATGCCTCCGGTGCAGAATGATACTACTGTTTTGTCTTGCACGTCTTCCTGCTGAGTTTTGACCGCCTCGGGGAACTCGCTGAAGCGCTCGATCCGGAGGTCGATGGCTCCGGTGAAGGTGCCCATCTCGACCTCATATTTGTTGCGAGCGTCTATTAGAACTACCGGTCTGCCTTGATCGTCGTGACCCTTGTCCAGCCATTCCTTCAGTTGCGATGGCTCCACCGCTGGTGCGCGTCTACTCTCCGGGCAGATCATCGGATGACGCATCGTGATGATCTCCTTCGTCAGACGCACCACCATGCGACCGAACGGCTTAGTGTTCGAAATGCTCTCCTTGACTGTCAGGTCGTTCAATCGTCCTGCAAAGACAGGGTCGCTGCGGAGATAGATTAGAAACTCATCAATATTGCTGCGGAGACCGGCTACGGAGAAGTTGATGCCCTCTGGAGAGAGAAGGACGTTCCCTTTTAGCTCGAGACTGGCACAGCGGTTCTGAATCGGCTCGAGCAGCTCAGCCGCGTCCGGCATGCCGACGAATTTGTAGCCCGCGGTGTTGATAATCTGCATAGGTGCTTATTATAAGGGAAAATGCCGCCAGCGCTTAATTCGTTGTACGAGATTTGCAACAACTGTTTGGAATTCCGGAACGAGGTTCCCCTTCCGCCACGGGAATTTTACTTCTTGCTGCTGCCGGGCTTTTCCGCGACGGAGCCGGCTTTGCAGAGCGGGCACTCTTCGGGTTGATAAGTCGCGAGGTTCAACTTTAGCAAACTCGCGAATGGAACATCGAATTGGGCCTTTCCGCCGCTTCTATCTACGATTGTGGCTACTGCTATCGGTTTTGCACCGAGCGATGATACGAGCTCTACTACTTTGCGGGCTGAGCCACCAGTAGTGGTGACATCTTCGACTACCAGGACTTTGGTGCCAGGATCCAGCTCAATACCTCTTCGAATAGAGAATTCGTCTGAGCCGCTTGCGCGTTCCGCAAAAACTGCCCTCACCATCGAGTTGATCGATTCCGGCTGTATGGCTTGCTCGATCGCTTTGGGAGAGTCTTCCAGCCTTTGTAATACTCTCCTCAACGAAGGGGCTGACCGCTCCGATAATACCTTTCTCTCCAGCGCTGAGGCGACGAACAATTCCCAGTGCACTGCTCCCAACGCGGGCCCCACCACGACCTCCGGGGTGACATCAATCTCTGAAAGTTTTTCAACAATGAGATCTGCGAGCAGATCACCGAACTGGGGATATTGCATCACCCTTTGACATTGCATGTACTGATCGCTGTGCAATCCGCTGGTCAATAAGAAGTGTCCGGTTCTCCACGCTCCGACAGCCTTAAGCACGTCACCGACGGTAGTTTCGATCGTTGAAGATGTGAGCACCATGGAGCAGCTCCTGAAAAGGGAAATCGTGACAAAGATAACACGGACAGTCGGCCGAGGGTCGATAAAATATCAGGGAGATTGTACAGTATGTTTGGCTGAGCCTTTCGTTCAGGCACCAGTTGATTCTAAGACCGGAAGTCAAATCATGAAACCAATCATCGGTGTTAATGTCGATCTCAAGAAAGGCCCGCCGCCTGAGGCCGCGCTTCAGATCCCTTATCTGGAAGCCGTGGAAAAGAGCGGAGGAATTCCAGTCATGATTCCACCTCTCAGTGATAATGATCTGCGCGCTGTGCTGCGCCGTATCGACGGAGTGCTGTTGATTGGTGGTGCGGACTACTCTCCGAAGCGATACAACGAAGAGACTGATGCTACGGTCAAGCTTATCCATGAGCAACGTGAAGAGTTCGATTTTCGCCTGCTTAACGAGCTTCTGAAAGAAGATCAGTTGCCAGTTCTTGGTATTTGTCTTGGCTGTCAGCTGTTGAACATCGGCTTGGGCGGCTCATTGCACCAGGACATCAAAAAACATTTCGGCGAAACCGATGTGATGCATGCCAGCCCTAACGGTTGGGAAGTCGGGTTTAACATGCATGATGTCGTTGTTACGGATAAGGAAAGCAAGCTCTATAATATCTACAAGAAGGATCGGTTGGGCGTATCAACCTCGCATCACCAGGCGATTAATCGACTGGGCAAGGGGTTGAAAATCACTGCCTACTCAGACGATGGCGTCATCGAGGCGGTCGAGCTTCCTGAGCGAAAATTCGTCATTGGTGTGCAATGGCATCCAGAGCGTGATTACGAAGGTAATCGTCCCTTGTTTGAAGAATTCATAGCTGCCTGCCGCAACGGTTCCAATTAGAGCTGGTGCTGAATACGGTGCGGCTTTTTGAGCGCACACAATTTAGTTCACGGTCAAAACTACGACTGCTTCTTTGTCTGCCTCAACGTCTCTTCGTCAAGCTTAATGACATTGTTCTTGTCGAGTGTTTGGGCAATGTTCACTGCAAAGTCAGCAGATTCTTGAACGCTCTTGAGTTGCAGTTTAAGTTCGTTTACTTCAGACTCCAATTGCGCGATTCGGTTTTCTAACTGAATGGATGGAGACTTTTGCTCCGCTTCCAACTTGTGTTGAGAGCGCATTCGATCCGCAAAAGCCTCAACAATTGGGCGCGCACAGAAGATCACTATTGAGATCAGAAGGATGACAACTGCTAGTTCGTAAAAGATAATCACGGTTTTTGTCGCTTGATAAAGGTGCTCTTTCTGCCATCATAGCCCTGATTTTCTAATGTGAACAAGAATCATAACTTCGATTTAAACTTGACAGGGAACGGCAAACCTCTAGATAATCAAGTTTAGTCGCGGCACGGTAGCTCAGAAGGTTAGAGCGGGCGACTCATAACCGCCAGGTCGGCAGTTCGATTCTGCCCCGTGCCAGTAATTTCAGGCGTCCGCAAGTTTCACAACGCCTTTTTGTCGGAGTTTCAAGATATCGGCACGCATGCCTGTCGGTAGCTCTCGCGTCCTGGAACTGTTCTAATTTCGGACGCGCTCGCCGGCGTCTCGAGCGACTCGAGGTGAGATAGAAGCTCTAGTACGGGTGAGCTCTGTTCGATCGTCACATATTCGAATGTCCCGGATGCATTCTCCTGCGTCTTCTGCGGATTGGTGGGCTCGAGGTGCGATAACAGCTCAATTAGTTTCTGAGTACGTGAAAGGAGTGTTCCTGCTTTGAGCCATCCGTTGAATTGTGAATTGTGCGGGCATCAATCGGTCGAGATTGAACACGCTGTATATTACGATGATCGCTAAAGCCGGCAGACCAAGCCCGACTACGGCTATGGTGGTAATTGTGAATGCAGGGGAATGAAAGAAGCTTGACTCTTCGTCGGAATGCTTGGGAATACTTTGCTTCAGCGCAATTGAACCAGTCGCAAAGCGCCCAGTGAAGTTATCTTTGGCATAACCTTTCTTTTTGAATAGCCTTCGGACGTAATGGATTGACATTGCGATCACTGAGATCGGCGCTGCCGCAAAGAAAAGTGACGTGAAGAAAAATGGTCGCAAAGCTTTTGCTGTTTCATCAATATTCTTGAGAAAACTGGTGTAGTTTGAATTCGAAGACCGAATGCCCAGCTTGGCAATGCCATTGGGAAAGTGCCTTCGAAGCGGTTGCCCGCCAAAGTAGACAATCAACAATATGACCCAAAAATAAAGCAATTTTATTGAAAACGACGAACAAGACTACTACTGTTAGAGGTAAGCGGTTAGCTAACAATTGTGCCCTGGCTTCGGCAATCAGATGTTTTAACATAGGCTTCGGTTCTGGAATGGGGTTCTTTGCCTCGTATTCAAGAGTTGATTCCAACGACTGGCCGGACGTCCCTGTATGCGAACTGATTTAAAGTCGCTCCATGGTCTGAGCGGTCGAAACCAGAGAGATAGAAACGGACCTCGCGGTAATAATATTCCACTAGACGCGACGTAGATAAATTTAGCATTGAAGGCTGGAAGGAATATGCATCCGGTCACCGCAAGCGGTACCATTCCAAGCATCGCTACAATAGAGGCCATGAATAGTTTGATTTGCGGGAATTGATAAATGGCGTTGTGGGCAAATCCCACTTCAACCAGAGCACAATCAAGCCATTGCGTAATCGCTTGTCCGAGCGGTCCGGGCGTAGCGATAACCAGTAGAAAGAGAACAGCGTAACAAAATAGCAGCCAGAAAAATGTTGTCGATGAGTGGTGCAACCAGGGAACCGCCTCGTTGAAGTTGAGCTTCCTGGTTGGCTCTCGCAGCACTTCGAGTAAGCTCTCGGTCAAATCTTGCAGCGTCGCTGGCAACAAGTGGTGCAAACCCTGATCTTCGTTCCATTTCGTCACAGAAAAAGGAGTTTCAATCACACCATTTAACTGATCGTCACAAGCTTGGAATGAGGCTAAAGGTTGTGTGCAGAGTGAGAAGGTGAGCCCCGCTTTTGTTACCTAGTATCCATAGACTCGAATATCGAATATCATCGCCAGGGCAAAGATGAGCGTCGCATACTTCGCGTGTTGCCATGTAAAGACCTGATTGGACGTCGTTTTCGAGCGTTTTCATCGGCGCTCGACTTACCTCATTCGACGAGTTTCCTCAGTTTTGATTCGTAGCTTATTTCGCAATGTTGAACAACCTGTGAACATACTCGTGACGGGTCTAAACTAACAGGACCATCCGAGCAAGGTTGGTTGTGTCTGATCTACGAAGAGTCTCGTAGGTGATGTCATTCATCGCCAGGGAGGCGCATGGCACCTACCCGACAAGTGTTTTTGTCAGCCCAAATTGAACGGGCGAGGTTCGTGAACGTTCTACGCCACTCAATTGGAGGGCGCAATATTCTTTTTGTGCGCCTCGTATTAATTACCCTGGCGGTATCGTTCAACGTCGCCGAATTTAAAGAACTGCTTGCCGCCCGAATCGGAGGTCTTGATCCCTGCCGTCTGTGTCACGTACGTTCGTCGCGATCGTCTGGGGAACTGCAGAATCGAAGTGCCCTCGAGATTGCGAACCGAATCCTCGACGGCCTTGTCATACCCTGGAAAACCGGATGAATGCATGATCTTGACTGACACGATATGCCGGGTGTTGTTTACTTTGCACGCGAACCACGCTGTGGTACCGAGTGGAAAGCGCATCACAACAGCCTGACGCTGCGGATCCCATCTGAGATTGGAGTCGTCCGGATTGTTGAGAGCCTCCTGCACACCCGATTGGACCGCCCAGAGAAGCTTGTTGCGCCAGCGATCCCAGGCCACCTGGAGCTCCTGATCGTCCATATCCGGATCATCAGCCGCGAGACCGTCGTTGCCTAATTCCGCTCGACCCTGAAGCGGTTTTCTCAACTGATTATCTAGTTGACCGCTTCCTTCTCCCAGCTCAGGATTGCCTTCGTCCTCGGCGTTGCCTTGCAGCGCATTCTCTTTGATGTTGCCCTCGAGCGGCTGCTCGGATTGATCGTACTTGCCGAATCCAAGTTTGCCTTTATCGGATGGCACCTCCGGTAGTACCGGAGTCGGCATTTCCAATAGCTCAGTATTTTTCTTTGCTTCGGAAGGAAGTATTCCGGTCTCTTCCACCCCACCCTGCAAAGGTTCATCGGCATAAGCCAGAGAAGCACACAGCGATAACGCTAACGCCGTTGCAATAACTCTTACTTTTTGACCCAACACGCCCCGTCTCCAAGTCGAATTCCGAGCCAACCCACCAATAGTAAGGATAGCGCAACTCCTGACGAATTTGCTCGCCCGTCATAAATTATCCAAAATTTGAAGGTGAGAGAATTGTGAGTTTAAAGCCTAAACTCACCCGGACTGAATGCTTTTGAGTTACGATGGCATACTCTTGAGTGGCAAATTCGGCTGTATGCAGTCTGGAGAGCGTGCCTACAGCCTCCAGTAGTGGAGCGACAATGAAGAGAGCCAGTGAGTTTGTTTCGAAAGTTTCGCGTCGGTTGGCTGACGAAATCGTTCTGTTGCGAAATCGACAGGGTGATCAAGAGTGCTCACGCCTCCTGGTCGCCTTATCCGGCGGTCCAGACTCCACCGCCTTGATCGTTGCACTGTCTCAATTCGCATCTGAAGCTGGTTTTGACATAAGCGCTTGTCACATCAACCATGGCCTTAGAGGCGTCGAATCAGATCTCGATCACGAGTTCTCTCAGACTCTCTGCGAAAATTTCCAGATTCCTTTCGCCGCTTGCCGGCTGCATGTCAACAATGTAGACAGAGTGGTGGAGTGGAGTTTCGCCGAGAATTTCGCGCAAGACCTGCTCGATGACTCGCAGCTCAACGATAGTCTGGAAAGCAAGCGATTTTTCGCAGGAGAGCATGCGCCGGAAAATCTATTGAGAGACTTGCGTTATGAGTGCTTGACCTATGCAGCCAGGGTGCGTGCGGCACATGTTTTGTTGACCGGGCATACGCTCGACGATCAAGCAGAGACGATGCTTTTCAGGCTTTTTCGCGGTACGGCACCACATGGTCTCAAGGGTATCGAGGGACACAGAGAGCTGTTTCGGTCTGATGGTATCTGGCTGGTCAGGCCGATGCTCGGAGTGACAAAGCTCGATTGCCAGAGATTTCTCGCTATTGAAGAGATTGGATCGCAGTTGGATACCAGTAATGAAGATGCGCACTATACGAGGAATTTCATCCGCCACCGCCTGGTGCCGTCCATCGAAGACAGATTTCCGGCATGGCGACAACATCTCGACCAACTGCGCAGGATTCTGTCAGATGAAGATGAATGGCTTTCTCAGATAACCGAGCAAGAGCGCGCCGATGTCTCCGGTTGCGATCAGCACGGCGAGTATTTCATCTTCGAACGTTTTATTGAAAAACCAAGGGCACTAAAGCGGCGACTGATGGTCGCGGCGATGAGACAGCGTGATATCGAGCCGAATTTCGATCGCGTGGAGAATGTGTTGAACCTGATCGAGACTGGTGGAACGGCACTCGATTTGTCGGACCAGTGGTCGATTCGCCTTCTGGCTGGCAAGGTGCGATGGCTCTCTAAAGCTGATAGGGGTGAGTCCCCTTCGCCTTTCTTGCTCTCTCAAGAGACTGAAGTTTTCCTACCGGACAGGGGATCGGTCCACCGATCTAACCTGATCGCCTGGCTTGACAAGAGTGTGCAGATCTCGAACTGGCAGGGTGAGGCAATTCCTTACTCGGAGTTCCCCGATCAAGGCGCGTTGGAGGCGGTTGTAGACTTGAGCCGCATTACGACTCCGATCAAGGTGCGACTGCGACGTCCAGGGGATCTGATCCAACCCTTCGGCATGAAACAGCATGTGCGCTTAAAGCGATACTTGCAAACTCATAAGCCGAAATCCAGAGGGTGCTTCGTTCAGGACGATCCGCGCATGGCGGTTGTTCTGGTCGATGCCGACGAAGTGCTCTGGGTCCCGGGTGTGGGTTTGAGCGAGAAGGTACGCGTAGTCGGAAAGCCGACTCATCGGATAGCTTTACAGGATCTGACCCACTCGGTCGAGCCGTCGAGCTGGGCTTAACCCTGCTCAGCCAAAGCGATGTGCTGAATTGTCAGGAACAAACCGGATAAATTGTTAAGGGCCCCCGGGCATCCCGGAAGAATTTTGATACAACCCGAAATGGATGGGTCGTGGTTGAAACCGAGGAGTATTGCCGGAACAATAGCCATTGACAGGCGTCCAACAGAGAAGCAGGTCCCGACCGGTGCGCTACCGATGAGTTCTAAAGCCACAGGTTTCGGGAACGATAGTAGAGTGACAAAACAAGCCGCTGTCTAGATGTCAACAAAGCCCGAAAAAGCTGATTACTACGGCGAAAAGAGCCAGATCTAATCATGATATAATCTGAGCAACGGATAACTGGAGCAGATGCGATGAGGAAATACGGTACAACTTGGGCCGTTTTTGTTTTACTACTTGTGTTGGTGGTGTTTGTATTCTCGCTCACCAACATTAACCGGAAAGACGATCCGATCACCTATTCCGGTCTGCTCAAGCTTCTACATCAGAGCCCTTCATCAGGCATCGAGCGGGTTGTTGTCACTAACGACGACCCAGTCGTTCATGTGAAGTTCAAGACAGACACGAAAGAAAAGCCGGTCATTGTCCCGAAAGAAGCAAAAGAGTCGCTGATTAAGGAGCTCAACGAGAACGGTATCCCAATCACCGTCAAAGATGCCGACAAGTCCGGTATGTGGTTCGGCATGCTGAGCTCGTTCTTCCTGCCGGTTCTGGTGATTGTCGGCTTGCTGTTCATGTTCCGTAGCGCACAGTCCGGAGGCAATCAGGCTATGAGCTTCGGTCGAAGCCGCGCCAAGCTCATGGTGGACAACAAAGTCAAAGTGAGTTTCACCGATGTAGCAGGCATCGATGAGGCGAAGCAAGAGCTCCAGGAAATAGTAGATTTTCTCAAAAACCCGGAGAAGTTCCAGGCTCTCGGAGCCCGCATCCCGCGCGGCGTCCTTCTGGTCGGAGCTCCCGGTACAGGTAAGACGCTGCTCGCTAAGGCTGTTGCCGGCGAAGCAGGCGTGCCGTTCTTCAGCATCTCCGGTTCGGATTTCGTAGAGATGTTCGTAGGCGTTGGCGCCTCACGCGTTCGTGACCTCTTCGATCAAGCTAAGAAGCATGCGCCTTGCATCGTCTTCGTCGATGAAATCGACGCAGTCGGACGGCAACGCGGAGCTGGTCTCGGCGGCGGTCACGACGAGCGAGAGCAGACTCTCAACCAGCTCCTCGTCGAGATGGACGGTTTTGAAGGAAGCACCGGTATCATAGTGGTGGCTGCCACCAACAGACCAGACATCCTAGACTCGGCGCTTTTGCGTCCAGGCCGCTTCGACAGGCAGGTAGTTATCGATCCGCCGGATGTCCTTGGCCGTGAGCAGATACTGTCAGTTCACGCTCGGGGCAAACCGCTCTCCAAAGATGTAGACATCAGGATCTTGGCAAAGCGCACCCCCGGATTTACCGGTGCCGATCTCTCCAACCTTCTCAACGAGGCAGCGCTGCAGGCAGCCAGGAAGGACAAGCGCGAAATCGACATGAAGGATCTCGAGCTTGCCATCGACAAAGTGAGCTTCGGACCTGAGAAGAAGTCACGTATTATCTCACCGAAAGAGAAAGAGATGACGGCGTACCACGAAGTCGGCCACGCTCTGATGGGCGTCCTCCTGCCGCATGCCGATCCTCTACATAAGGTGACGATTATTCCTCGTGGCTTTGCCCTCGGTGTCACCATGCTCCTGCCGGATGAAGACATTCTCTCTCGCACCAGGCGTCAGCTCATAGACTCGATAGGAGTCTGTCTGGGCGGTCGAGTTGCAGAAGAGCTCGTCTACGGCGACGTCACCACCGGTGCGCAGAATGACCTCGAGAAGAGCACCAAACTGGCTCGTCGAATGGTCACTGAGTTCGGTATGAGCGACAAGCTTGGACCGCAGACTTTCGGGAAGCGTCACGAACATGTCTTCCTAGGTCGCGACTTCGGACATGAGCGGGATTACGGTGAGAATATCGCCACCATCATCGACGAAGAAGTGTCGGGTATTGTTGGTGAGCAGTACAAGCGGGTCAAAGAGCTGCTGTCGACACATAGGCCTCATATGGATGCTGTCGTCAAAGTCTTGCTCGAGAAGGAGACACTGGACCGTGCCGAAGTTGATGCCATCCTCGCTGAAGTCAATCGCAAGATTGCAGCTGGCGAAGATCTAAACTCCACCCCAGACGAGCCGACGGCACCACCACCTTCGATTGCGTCTGATGACGAGCTGGGCAAGATCAAATTGCCGAGCCAGGCGATCGAAACTGGCGGCGATGGACCTTCGCCTGAGTTGAAGCCTAAGTTCGCTTAGGGAAATGTTCGAACAACTTCAAAGAGCGCACTTTCCAAGTGCGCTCTTTGTTGTGGAGCCGCATCATTGATTCGATCTCTTCTCTTTAGACTTTTTAGTTCTTCTTGAAAGTTCGCAAGCTCCCATCATGAACTCATCCATATCGCGATCGCCACGGTCTACGACCCATCTCAGATGCTCCACTCCAGGTTCTATTTTTCCCATAATCAGATTCTGGATTCCACAGACAAAATGACAGGTGGTATTACTTGTGGTGCTCTTCGCTCGAGCGAAGAGCTGCTCCTCAGTGCAGTCGCCCCGAGCGAACATAATCAGTATCTCAGGCCATCTCTTGCCAGCAGCACTGAAAGACGTTGCGAGAATTTTGGTGCTGTGCTTCCTATCTCCGGCGAGACAGCTGCAAAAATAGGAGTAGATGATGGCGTTGAACGCAGTTCGATCCATGCCCTTGTTCATTATTAAGAACGAATCAAAATCTTTCTGTGCATCAGCGAACTTGCCTAGGCAAAAATGAGTGCAGGCTCGGTTGTAGTAAGCCGCCTTGTCGCTCTGATTGATTTTGATTATCCTGGAGTATCCAGCAATTATGTCTTCGAAAACAGATTCCTTTGGCAGTCGTAGGATGTCTCCCATTTTTCCCATGGTCGAGTTGTAGGCCACCACCTTGCGGGCCTGGTCGACATCGAGGTTGGCCTCTTCGATTTGATCCAATTTCGCAAATAGCTTGGCTCGGTTCAGATAGGCGTTGAGATGCCGAGGGTTGGCGGCCAGTGCTGCATCAAAATACTTTCTCGCGTCCGAGTAATTGCCTGCGTAAAAGTAGTGATTGCCTAGATTGTTGAGCGCTGAGGAATTGCTGCGATCAAGATTGACAGCCTGCTTAAGAGCAGCGAGGGCACCTTTCTTGTCTCCAAGCTCCTCCTTGAGCACCGCCGAGTTGAATACAAATTTGGAGTTCTTGGGATCGAGCTTCAACGCCTTCTCCAGCCAATCAAGAGAAGCTTCTTTCTGTCCCATCATAAAAAGAATCGCCGATTTCGTATTGTAGTTTTCGGTGACATCGGA
>CAZISK010000135.1:0-12180 GCA_964541355.1 uncultured Candidatus Obscuribacterales bacterium | reverse complement strand
AGGTAGTGTGCCACCAGTCCGAATTGTAGATCGAGATCGATACTGCATGTCTCACCGGATTTTGCTAAATACCCGGCCAGGTTGACAGCGACGGTCGTCGCCCCGATACCGCCTGTCGGACTGAATACAGCCAGGATTTTGCCTGATGAAGCGCTGTCTCTGACGAGCTGATCCTTGATGTTGATGCTTTGCACTGCAGCGGGAAGATCCGTTCGCCACCGCTCTGCATCAAGAAAGTCGGACGCGCCAAGTCGGTAAGCAGTTCTAATTAACTCAGGGTCAGGTACCTCGTAGCTTACAAAGAAATGAATATTGGGATAGGCCTCTCTTAGTTCAGCAAGAAGCGACAGACCCCGCACTGGAGCAGGACTTAGCTCAATCCACACAAGATTAGGTCTAAGCGCAGCAATCTGTTCGCGCGACAATGATCCAGAGACTGTGCTGACCAGAGTCAAGGAACCCTGACCGTGGATCAGGTCCTCAATGTTCTGGCGTTTGTCCAGACCGGCATCACACACTAACAGTGTAGAAAGTTTCATCCTCGAACCTCCTTTGCATGTTGGAGAAGCGCGCCTCAGCAACCGAGGTCGGCTCGGCATGAGCAAAGCTCCAAACTTTGTGAGCGAATCACATTTCGATATCTACTTCCAACCTACTCGGACTCCGTGAGAAAACCGTCAGCACAATGTAAAGTTGTGAACAGGCTCAGCGATACGTTTTGGCAAGCTCGGGGAATATTCACGTAGCCAGAGAGGGACGGCCGTGGCACAAACAGGTCTGAGAACTGTGCACAGATTTGTAATCGTGGCCTTTCTAACGGTCATAGTGCAGTGTGTGCTGTTCATCTATCTGAGCAATACGTTCGTCTTGACGGAGAAGCAAGTCACCTCTGCACACTCAATAGAGAGCCCCGACGAGACCAGAGAGTGGCGCAAGCGGCTGAGCTTCAACATATTCGCATTGCTGTCATTGAATTTATCGTTGATGGTTGTATCGATCTCGCTGGCACTGAAAGTCATGCGCCGGATGTCTGCCATAAGCGACAACGCATCACGGTTCGCAAAAGGTGATTACCTACTTCCTCCAGCACCCGGTGCCGACGACGTAGCTCGCGTCGATCAACTGTTCTTCGAAATGGCTCACTCGTTAATTGGCATAAAAGCAAAACTATCGCGCGACGAAGCAAGCCTTCGAGCGCTTCTGGACACGATCCCGGTGGGCTTGCTGGTGGTTAATAAGTTCGGGTGCGTTGAAATCATCAACAACACGTTAAAGAATACATTCGGTCTCAAGAAAAAGAAGTTAGTGGGCAAACGCATCGACAAGCTCTTTCCACGACTGGATTGGGAATCATTGCCGCTGCAAGAGTTAATCGCAAGCAGAGCAACTCGAATAATCGAAGGTAACAAATCCGGCAACGAAGACAGGCTGATCGACGTTGAAGTCAGCTTCAGAGAGTTGCGTATGCCGGAAGGCCGTCGTGTCCTGCTCGCCATTCAAGACATAACCAAGCGACGCGAGCTCGAGCAGATGAAACAAGATTTTGTTGCTATGGTGACGCACGATTTGAAAACGCCGCTCACGTCTATTAGTTTGTTTCATCAACTATTACGCAACAACGCTTTCGGTGCCTTGCCCGACACAGCAAAACAGCCGTTGGAATCCGCAGAACGGAGCCTTAAGAGATTGCTCAATCTCGTTAATGGACTCCTGGACCTGGAGAAGGTAACAGCAGGACAGCTACAACTGAATCTGGCACCGGTTAAGCTGTCCACCATTGTCGAGCGCTCCGAGGAGAGTGTTCGTGCCTTCGCCAGAGAGCGCCAGGTTACGATCGAGAAGCCAATCCTGGACACCGAACTCATAGCCGATGAAGAGCGTTTGATCCAGGTATTGGTAAATCTTCTCAGCAACGCAATCAAGTTCTCCGACCAGGGCTCGAGCGTCATCATTGAGGCTAAATCAGACTCCGACTGGATAGAGATCGCCGTCGAGGACTCTGGTAAGGGCATCGCACCATTGCAACAGGATGTCATCTTCGAAAAATATAAGCAGGCCAATCCCTCGGATCCGGAAGCGAAGCTGGGTACGGGTCTCGGGTTACCGATTTGTAAGGGCATCATTTCTCAACATCGGGGAACTATAGGCGTAGAAAGCGCACTCGGCACTGGAAGTCGATTTTGGATAAGAATTCCAACGCCAATCTAATTCGCAAATGTGTTGTCAAACAATCTCTCTTTCACGAGTCAGGACATCGTTTGTCCCTTCTCAGGCTGATCTGATCGAACGTGACCTGATTACGTTGATACCTATTGAATTGCACTGAGCAATCGCTGGCTGAAGCAACCTTCGATGAGATGAGCCAAAATCATTCGGTCTGCAACTTGTAACCCAGTCCCCTCACGTTTTGAATAATCGAGCGATCTCCGTCGCACTCGATTTTTCGACGAAGGTTCATAATGTGCTGACGAACGCTCTCATGCGACACCAATTCCTCACATGTCCATACACGACTGATTATTGTATCCACGGGAAAGACCTGACCGGGATGCCTCATGAAGAGCTCCAGCAACGCAAATTCCTTTACCGACAATGCTACGTCGATTCCATTTCTCGTGACCCGGAGATTGTTCGGTTCGAGAACGATGTCTCCAAACGTCAATTGGTGGTGTTTGAATTTTCCCTGGCTGCGTCGAAGCAACGCACGAATTCGTGCCGACAGCTCTGTCATGTCAAAAGGCTTCGTCAGATAGTCATCTGCACCGGAGTCCAATCCATCAGCTTTATCGAGAACTTCGCGTCGCGCAGTAACCATGAGAATGGGCGTCACTCCACCGACGTCTCGAAACCGACGACATACCTCAACGCCGTTCAGGCCGGGTAAGCCCCAATCTAATAGGATAAGGTCATAGCTATAAGCTCGCAGCCTGGCTATAGCTTCCTGTCCGTCGACCACAGTCTCAACTACATAGTGATCGTACGCCAGGCATGTGGAAATCATGCAGCGCAACTCCTGGTCGTCTTCTACTAGAAGAATCTTTGCCATTAGAAACTCTTCGACGTGTTACTTCTTTGTACCCAATCAAGGTCAGTTTGGCGGCCGGTGTCTCTCGGGATTCACATTTTTAGCATAGCAACCATGTGTGAGATAACTGTGAGTCTTCGGTAAACAACAAGACCCAACAGTTGCCGCCGAACTATCCAACAGAATGCCCGAACGCAAGTCATACGAGAAGACAGCGGCCGCGAGCCACCTACAAATTTTGAGTAGTTTGCGTCCTGATATCACCCATGGTGCTCCGGCAGATCCCAATTACTCGAGAGATATTGAACCTCTCTTTGAGGACGAGAATTGCCAGTATGTACACCAAAAGTGGATAGCACCCTGTAATAGCAACAACGTACGAGGCGGAGAGCTTGGAAAGAGAGATGTAGTATGCCGCACTGCCGCAGGCTAGGCACAATGCAGAGCACGTCGCCAGTCGGAAATCGCCATTCCACTAGTAGCCCCAGAAGAAGAGGCAGACCAGAACCATATTATTTACAAGGAGATCAGGAGACATATAGCGAAGTTGACCTTAACTCCGAAGAAGCAACTGGCGATACCCGGTTATCCGGTCGATACCAATTCTTGTCCACCATTAACGCCGGAGAATTGCTCACTGTGACGATAATAAGGCACTGTCATCGGTGGCAGGGGTGAAACACCCAAAATCATATCGGCGGCTTTCTCTGCCACCATCATTACCGGCGCATAGAGGTTGCCGTTGGTGACATATGGAATCACGGAAGCATCGACGACTCTGAGACCCTCGAGACCGTGTACTTTCATCGTCAATGGATCCACTACCGACATATCGTCAACACCCATCTTGCAGGTTCCACATGGATGGAGCGCGGTCTCCGCATCAGAGGATACCCAATCGAGTATCTCTCGATCGGAGTCGACCTTCGGTCCTGGTGACATTTCCCCGCCGTTGAACTCACTCATTGCTGGTTGATTCAGAATATCGCGCGCACAGCGAACAGCTTCGACCCACTCGCGTCGATCCTTGTCCGTAGACAAATAGTTAAATCTCAGCCTAGGATGCACATGAGGATCGGTAGACTTGATCTTCAAAGAGCCTCGGGCATCGGAATTCATCGGTCCGATATGAACCTGGTAGCCATGACCAGAGGCTGGCTTGGAACCGTCATATCGAACAGCCAGCGGTAGAAAATGGAACTGCAGGTTGGGATAGGCAACCTCGTTGTTGCTTCGAATGAATCCACCAGCCTCGAAGTGATTGGTCGCAGCCGGACCGGAGCGGAAAAACAACCATTGAAATCCGATCCAGGGAGCGTGATACCACTTGAGGGCCGGCAGCATGCTGACCGGGCGTTTGCAATCGTATTGGATGTAGACCTCAAGATGATCCTGTAAGTTTTCACCGACTCCCGGTAGGTCATGGACGACCTTGATACCGAGAGCCTCCAGCTCGCGAGCGTTGCCGACGCCTGAGAGTTGCAATAGATGTGGTGAATTGAAGGCACCTCCGCAAAGGATCACCTCCGAAGCTTTCGCGACTTCCAGTCGTCCGTCTTTCTCGTACTCAACGCCGACAGCTCTTTTCCCTTCGAAGATAACGCGTGTAGTCAGCGCCCGACATAAGATCTCTAGGTTGGGACGCTCTCCTTTAACAGGATGCAAATACGCACGAGCAGCGGAATTCCGCCGACCACGCTTTATATTCCTATCGAAAATTCCAAATCCTTCCTGACGCTCGCCATTGACATCACTGGTCAACGGGTAGCCGGCTTGTTGAGTCGCTTTGAAAAAGGCCTGAAACAAAGGGTTTTCACAGGGACCTGGCTCGAGATTCAATGGACCCCGATCGCCACGATAGCGATCAGCACCTACGGTTCGCCTTTCTGACCGAATGAAATACGGTAGGCAATGTGCGTAGTCCCAGCTGTTCATACCGGGATCTCTGGCCCATTTTTCATAGTCCATCGGATTGCCGCGAATAAAAATCATTCCATTGATCGAGCTGGAACCGCCAAGCAGCTTTCCACGAGCGTGCGCAATTTGCCGACCATTCATAAATGGCTCCGGCTCCGATTTGTAGCACCAATCATAGAATTTGTTACCAAGCGGCGTCATCAGTCCCGCCGGCATATGGATAAAAATGTCCCAGAGTGAATCCGGGCGGCCGGCCTCCAGGACGAGCACACGGTGTTTCGGATCTTCACTAAGACGGTTGGCCAATACGCAGCCTGCAGATCCGCCTCCGACCACAATCGTGTCAAAATTACTTTGGCTCATAGCAACTATCCTTGCCGATGAAAGGGCAACAATAATATCAAAGTATTAGTAATTAGTTCTTAGGCACCACTAATAAGGTCGTGCTAACTCTTTCCATCAAAGATGCATATCGATTACGGAGTCAAATCGGAATGCGAGCCGTTTTTGATTCGCACCAAAGACCTCAAGCGCGACATAAGGACCTTCCCCTTTTGAACCCCGCAGCTCCGACACCTTGAGGTGATAGTTCGGAGCAATAAGAACATTGATCAGCTTCTCAAACTCTTTGGCACCATTTGCACCACCATCACCAGCAAACTGTTTATCTCTGAAAATCCACGCCAGATCCTCGGGAATAACGGGAGGACTCTTCGACATCGCCCTGACGACCTCATCGGAGAACTCCTTTGCCGCCTGTATATCTGCAATTCGGTATGACGATTTCATGGTGTCTCGTAACTTACGAATGAGCTCTTTTCGGGACATCTCTTCCAGCGCCCTGACCTTTACAGGTTCGGCTGCCGGTGAGGGCTCACACGCTTCCTGAAGCTCTTTCGAATCGACATTTTCGGTCACGCTCGGATCAGCACAGTCATCGATATCGGAACACTGTGTTCCCTTTTTCGGAGGGGGAAAAACGCGCCTGCCAATCATATCGGAGTTTCGTTCATTCCTGATACTTTGGGCACGTTCAAGCGCTCTACGCCTTGGATCCGGCAAGTTCGAATATTTAAGATTGTTTCTAGGATTGGATTGATTGTTGAGCGGATCCAGAAGACTATCACTCATGGCTCTTTCTCCCAAAGGGTGGTATTATCTGCGGTGCTTATTGTCCTGGCCTCGGGTAAATCCGACTAGTAGTGCAAATAAATTAGGAGTGTAGAAACAAACCTGCCAGGCTCCTTGTCTATATCCACTCCGACAAAAAGTTGGACGAAATGTGCTCAAGATTCTGTCCGAACAAGCATTTTTGAGACATGCACAGTGGGAAATTTCCCATTTAGATCGCCGAAAACCAACCATTTTCAGCGGTTCAAAGCCCAGCAATCCTCTTGGCATCGAGCAGTGGAGCGGTTGATTTTCATTGGTCGCTATTTGTCTAAGATGGGCCGCTCTTAGAGAACCTCAGCCATGATCGTCTCTGGCAACTTATTCTCTGCCAACTTGTTCTCCGAAAAATTGGCGATATTGTAGTCTTTTTCAATACAAAGACACTTGAAGAAATGCAATTCCATTAGCACGAGCTGACTTTGCCACCATTTGAAGAGATACACGGTAGACAGCGCCCATGCCACCATTGCCGATGTGCTCCAAGATCTCATAGTGTCCGTCGATCACACTGCCAACCTTGATCGCATCACCATCCGCCCGCTGCACAGGCGCTTCCGCGTTCGAGTCAACCGTTATGCTTGGAGCGGTTTCGTTAACGTCCGAAGCCGCCTCATTAATATCAAAACGGTTAAGGTAACCGTCAGTCATTGATCCATCTTCCGCAACCTACCAAAATCATATCGTCTTTCAGAAACAGGAGATTGATTACCAGAAGGTAGTCGTGAGATGAGGGTAGTGGCGAACTCGTGCCTCTTTCTGGCTAAACAAACATCGGAGCGACACGACACTGCTGTATTTCGATGTTTTGCCACACCCCACCGGTTACATAAGGCTCTACAAGCAGCCAGTAATCAAGCTCTTTTCTCGATGGAAACTCGCAAATCATGATCGATCCGACCATAGTCTCGGTCTCATTTAGGATCGCGGCGCCATATAGTGCCTGACCGTTATCATGCATTTCGGTAGCCAGCGTGAGGTGCAGTTGTCGTACGGACAGCCTTCGATCAAGAGCTTTCTCATCGCTGCCATCTTTTGCGATTATCAGAAATTGCATCGGTTTATTCTCCTCGGTTTACTGAATTCGATGACAGACAAAGTTGTATTGGTGGAAACAGAGATATTTCGACGATTCTGACCAGACAAATTTAACAGGAATTGTTCCGAAAATGCGGCTCCTTTCACGGTCCAAGCAAACTGTGATCCTCCTCTGAAACATAAAATTTGAGTTTCCTAAATGCCTCTTAGTGATACACTTTCGGATCTCTCCAACACACGAGGAGGCACCAAATGTCTTCAACCAACATTGCTACCGCATTAAGCGAAGCCGACTTCTGGGACCTGATAGCAACAGCTCGCAAGAAGGCGAAGGACGATGATCAACTTGCAGATGAGCTGGTAAAACTTTTGAGCAAGGAATCGGAAGAAAAGATCTTGGCTTTTGGTCGAATTTTCGAAGTGCTCCACAACCGCTCCTATAAATCGGATTTGTGGTGCACAGCTTACGTAGCCTCTGGAGGCTGTTCCGACGATGGCTTCGACTACTTCCGTGGATGGTTGATCGGTCGAGGTAAGGACGTTTTTTACGGAGCCATGAGCAATCCGGACTCTTTATTGAAGGAATTCGAGAGTTTGAAAAAACAAGATGGAATTCCGGAGAATGAAATGATGCTCGGCGTCGCTTCATCTGCCTATGAAGAAAAGACCGGCAAGGACGATTATTATGACGAGCTCGAGAAGCTCGCCGGCGAGACAGAGCCTCGCGAAGAACTGAATATGGATTGGAGCGAGGATGATGAAGACAGTATGAGCAAAATCTGTCCCAAAGTGTTCCAGAAGTTTTGGAATGATCCGCTCTAACCTCTGATGTCCAAGTAACGGAGCCGTGAAGATCCCGGGTGGCATTGTAGTCCCTGGCCGCTGCGTTCGATCGCCGCCAACTCTCGAAAGACTGGCGCCCATTATCTCGCGAGCGGGGTGGCCTGGTGCGCGGTCTTTAACGAACGCACCTGCGGTCAGTCCTTCTCGAGGATGTAAATGTGGCGGCTCTATGATGGGCTGTTGGAGAATGCTGCGTTAACAACTAGTTTTCGAAACAGCGGGATCAACTCCTCGTCTTGAAGATTTATCGCGTTGTCCCCGACAACTATCTCCGTGTATGACCATTGTGGAACCTCAGCTGGACAAATCTTTCGGCATACTACTCTGTTTGATTGCAACCTTTTCCTAATCACCAATTGGAGTGATTTTGCAACTGTGGCTTCACCAAGCCAAACCAAGTGTGAAGGAAATCGTGGTCAGTTCCATCTGTGCTCAGCCAACGCGTCGCAATGGCGTTGACGCATGCGATGTCCGCTCTTATTCGCTCCTTACAGTGTTTGCACCGATATTCGAACTACAGTTGGTGACTCCGCAAGCGGTATCATATTACGATTTGATCGTCTGTCGACTTCATTGCGCCAGCGCCAGAAGCGCAATAGAAAATTGAGTCGTTCTTTCGAGTCGACTAGATCGTCGCAAACAGAAGATTTAGACTCTCCGCCATGGTTGGATGCGTAAAGATAATGTCTCTGACCTGTCGGTAGGTAAGTCCTCCGAGCATAGCTACTTGCACGACGGACATGACCTCACCGGCAGAGTGGCAGAGAAGCGAACAGCCAATAATCTTCTCCGTCTGCTTGTCCACGACCGCCTTCAGCAATCCTTTCGGCTCACCAGAGGTCTTGGCGCGCGGTATCTTGTGCGCGGGTAATTTCGCCACGAGAACATCAATTCCTCTCTTTCTGGCCTGGTCTTCAGTGAGACCCACTCGACCGAGTTCAGGATCGATGAAAAGTGTATATGGTACCAACCGTCCCGTCGTCGACCGATTAAGTGCATGCAATACATTGTCTCGAAGAATCCTGAAGTCATCCCAGGACACGTGGGTAAACAATGGTCCCCCGTTACAATCACCGATAGCCCAAACACCTTTAATACTTGTTCGAAGCTGGTCATCGACTACTATAGTGCCATCGCTGTTGGTGTCAATTCCGACGGCGCTAAGATTCAACTCTGCAGTATTCGGAGTTCGTCCAACAGCCACAAAAACATGAGAACAATTCAGAGTTCTGGACGTAGTACCAGCCTCGAGCTCTACGAAGATCTGCTCCGAAGGAAGCTTCTTGACCGCTTTCACTTTCGCCTCGGAGACAAACTCAATGCCATCCTCGCCAAGTAACTCCTTGACTGCACCAGCGATATCCTCGTCCTCATTAGGCAAAAAACGTGAACCGCGAAGCAACACTGTGACTTTGCTCCCCAATCGCGCAAAGACCTGGGCAAACTCAAGGGCAATGTAGCCGCCACCAATGATGACCAGGTGTTGAGGAAGTTCCATCAACTGCATAATCGAAGTGCTGGTTAAGAATGGGACATCTCCTAAACCAGGTACCTCTGGAATTGTAGTTGAACTGCCAGTATTGATAAAAATCCTGCCAGAAGTGATTTTGCGCATCGAACCGTCGGACATTCTCACTTCAATCTTGTTGGATTCTATGAATCTCGCACTTCCCACCATGAGCTCCATGTTCGGTGTTGACGTAAAGAGCGTCCAATGAGCATCAACCATTTCCTGTACCACACGATTTTTTCGCTCGACTATACCAGCAAGCGCACCCGACACTGAGCCAATCTCTACGCCCCAATCCTTTGACCTTCTGGCTGAATCCACAATCTTGGCACTGGCCACCATGGTCTTCGTCGGAATACAGGCGACATTGATACAGGAACCGCCTATTTGACCGCGCTCAATCAGAGCAACTTTGTGACCGGCTGACGCAAGAGCAACAGCCAGGGACTTGCCGCCCTTTCCGCCACCAAGAACGATATCATCAAACGATTCCACTATTCATTTCCTCTCACAATGCCCGAAGCCTTAAAGAATACATCAGGAGGTCCACATGATTCCAAGAGCCAATACAGCTTAGGGTAAATGACGAGCCGCTTCCGTCACCATCGAAGAACAGTCAAGTTACGGACCTCCGGCTAGATTGTAGCGCTCTCTAACCACCGCTTACATGAATCGTGGAAAGAAACCCTCGTAGTGGTAGATACTGATTAGGCACTGTTTGGAAACTATCGCCCGGTTTCGGTCACACTGTCAAATTATCATCGAAGAACATCAGAATTCAATCGCGTCGGATATTTTCGCCGAAGGAGCGTCAAATGACTACTGATACCCGCAATCGAAGAAATGTTTGGATGACGCTTAAAGCAGGTCTTCAACATAAGGTTGGCGGTACTACAATTTCAAAGTGGCTGTTGAGCTGCCTCTTGTTGTGCTTAATGCTTTGCCTACATTCGTGCGCAGCACCTGAATGGAAGTTGGATAACGATGCCGATGAATTGTTGTCTGATGGAGAAGTTGATGTCGGAGGCTTTCGAATTCGACCGCCTGCTTCTTTTTTGCGCTGGAAAAAAGGCAGCTCCGACTCCTCCTTCCACAACTACACAAGCTGCATTGATGGCTCAATGTACAGTGGTGCCAACATGATATCTCCAGGGCAACTACGCAAGGACATTGACTATTTTATCTGGTACGACGACCGCCCTGCCAGTGTCCGAGCCATAGAGCCCATGTACAAAGGCAGCACCGAGACATGCGAAACATCAACTAATGTCCTTCAAAAGTCGTTGAAAGTGATCATCAAGACGGCTGCAGGTCCGAATAACGATGAGAATCTCAAAGATCTCTACAGAGATCACCTGGAACGCGGCAAACCGGTTGGATTCGACTTCAATTGCAGCCAACCGGAGTTTGGGACAATCAATCAAGTTCGCTTCATTCGCGGCACCTGGACGGCTCAGTGCGGACTGACAAAATATTATCCGCTCGCTACAACTTACAGTAACTATGTTCCTGCAAAAGGTGTTTGCTATGTGACTATCGTCGATGGTCAAGCTGTTTCATTCATCGGTACATGCCCAGGCGACGAATCAATCAAAGATGTGGAGCAGTCAATCCTGAGCTTTCACCAATAAGGCAACAAGTCGGAAGAGGATACTCCACGACAGAGACGGAGCGATCTGCCGCTGGCGGCGTTAGCAGGCGCTAGCTTTTCGTTGCTTGTACACTTCTTGAAAGCAACCATGGAAAAAGATTGTCCTCCTGAAGAGCTAGAGTCAACGTGTCATGACCCACACCCTCGTACTCAGTGAATATCGGGTAATTACCTAGCTTTCGCATGGTTTGCACCACAGCCCTTGTTTCCTCGATTGGACAAGCTTCGTCCATGGTGCCCTGCAAAAACCAGGTCGGAATCATGCCGATCTGTCTTGCTATAGTGGCTGGACGATCGGGCGCGACAAACATGCTGTCAAAGAGCTCTTTGGATTGCGTTGGCAAATGCGGTGGTAATTCCGCACCAACCCAGGTGATACCAGGGGCAATGCATACATTACCTACGAATTTGTCAGGATAGCGGGCTATAAGCCAGAAGGCGCTCGACCCTCCCATGGAATATCCGACCAGGTATACCCGATTCAAATCGCCATCGAATTCGCTCGCTGCTCGTTCGGTCGCTCTGAGCACTCTATCTTCCATTGCGCCGTAGTATGCCCGATACTCCTGGTCACACTGCGGAAAGATGACGATTCCTGGAAGTTGAAGTTGTCCGAATACATACTCCAATCCTTGAATCGGAAGCCTGGGGTCTGAGCCGCGCTCGCCAGATCCATGGAGAAAGACAACAACAGGAGGGTTAATTAAGTCCTTAATGTTATCGGGATAGTAAGCATAGAACTCATGAGAATCAGAGGCTGTCAATAACGCGAATGGCATCGGATCTCCAGGTTGCCGGATACAGTCGTTATATGATGATACCACGGGTAACGCCATGGTTATTCTGCCGGTCTAAGATCTTGCGGCGAATCGCCTGTTCTAAACCACCGGGTCTTGCCTGGGTCTCTAGCGAGGCTTTCTCGTGAATCTGAAACATCAGCATGAGGGGTTTCAAAAGCTTCGAAGTCAAAGGGCTAAGAAACTACCAGCTTAGGCTCACGATCGTCATTGCTCGAATCAACGAACT
>CAZISK010000134.1:0-12235 GCA_964541355.1 uncultured Candidatus Obscuribacterales bacterium | reverse complement strand
GATGCGCGAGGAGGCCACCCGCACCCAACTATCGCCCTTGCCGCGCGCTTCGACCCGCGAGCCGCACACGCAGTCCGCCTGATTCAATCCAGCCAGTAACTTGGGCAAATCCGCCGGGTCATTCTGCAAATCGGCATCCATCGGGATGATTATTCTGCCCCTGGAGTGGTCGATTCCAGCCGACAGAGCGGCCGTCTGTCCGAAATTCCGAACGAATTTAACGACCTTTACCCTTGGGTCATCTACAGCGAGAACCTGCAAGCATTTAAAAGAACCGTCGGTGGAGCCATCATCTATAAATATGAGTTCAAATGACCGACCGACTTCCGATAGAGAAAAGAGCAGCTTGTTGTAAAGGGGGCGAATATTGTCTTCTTCGTTAAGCACCGGTATAACAACTGATAATTCAGGCTGGGCGGCACTTTCGAGCGTCGGCTCGAAGAACAAAGTCCGCTCGTGACTGCGCTCGGACGCGGAAAGCTTGACTGGAGCAGGGTTTCTGAGATTATGGCCGGAGTTAGCAATCGATTTAGACATGCGCCCATTATTGCTTCCCAAATGGCGAAAAACTTACACCTTGGGATCTTTTCATCCTGCTCTTGAGATTTGTTCATCCTACCTGACAACGAATGCCGGATAATACAGTTTGCTCGTCTGAAAAGTTCCATTGAATGAGAGCGGACTCATCCCTTCACTTAGATGATCTTAATACAGAGGACCATCCCTTGCCCGTCGCCTTGCAACAGAAAGTAGAGAAAAAAACCTCCATAAGAGGAAGCGAATTTCCGGGCAATGATCGGATCGCATATCTGATACTACTGGCGGTGTGTATCTCTTTGTACTTCGTCGGTCTCGACAACTGCCCGATTATCGATCCATCCGAAGGCTACTATGTTGAAGCGGTACGAGAGATGCTGCAGCTTGGCGATTACGTGACGCCACATCTCAACTATCAGATATATTTTTCAAAACCGATCCTCAATTTCTGGTTGATCGCCCTATCCTACAATTTGTTCGGCATGTCAGAACTCTCAGCCAGACTGCCATTCGTCATGCTAAGCACAATGCTTGTCGTCGCCACCTACTGGTTCGGAAAGTCCTTGTTGAACAGGCGCGCCGCCTTCATAGCCGCCTTCTGTCTTGCGACATCGCCTCTCTTGATGCTGGTCTCACGAAAATCTTCCATCGACATCACATTTACTTTCTTCGTGAACATAGCGCTGTTTGCAACAGCGTTGGTTCTCTCCAGACCAACGAAATGGGTGTGGATTATTATCTACGTTTCTCTCGGACTGGGCTTGCTGACAAAGGGACCGGCTGCACTTGTTCTCTACGGGCTGGGATTAATGGCATTCCTGGTGGTGGCACGCCCATCCCTCAAGATTCTCAAGGAATGGTTCTTCGCGTTAAAACCGATTCCCGGCTTAGCCATCTTCCTGGCGGTTGTTCTGCCCTGGCACATAGCGGTTTCGCAGGCCACGGACGGTCTCTTCCTCAAGGTGTTTTTCTGGTATGAAAACCTGGCGCGCTTCCAGGGAAGAACAAATTTTGGTCATGTGAAATACTGGTTTTACCTGGGAGTGCTCGGTTATGGATTCTTTCCCTGGATCCTTTTCCTGCCCAGAGCGCTGGGTAACGCCCTGTTACCCGGGAAATTCGATTATGTTCCAGGCGAACCCAACAAGACGAAGATCGAACAACGAGGATTCTTCGGCAGAGCCGTCGACCTCCTCAATTCGGTCAGAAAAACAATCCTGGAAGACCCGCGCGGACGGCCGCTCGTCCTGCTCTCAGTCTGGAGTCTGACCACCTTCGTCTTCTTCAGCATATCGAAGACTCAGTTGGCGACCTATATATTGCCGATCCTCGCTCCTCTTTCTCTTGTCATAGGGGCAGTTCTCGACCGCTGGCTGTCGGTCGGTCTGCGCTCGTTTAGAACAGCGGACAGAACCTACGTAAAAACGACGAGCACATTGCTCGCCATAGCGGGAGCCGCAGGGGCAGTTGGGATAGTGATCTACGCCCTCCGTATCGAAAGTTCATCATGGGCGGTTACCATCTCGCTCTACACGACCGCTCTGATTCTAGCCGTCGGTTTTACAAAACAGATGCTGGAGCTTTTTAACGGTCGGTTTGTAACCGCCTGCAAATGGCTTGCCGCTTCACTTACCCTGGCGTTTGCAATCGGCTCTCCTTTGGCATTCCATCTGGCAGTGACGAAGATTCAGGGGGATCTGAAAGATCTCGCGCTCCACGCAGGCAGAAGCCCGGACAAAATCGCCATGTTTGGAGCGTTTATGCCTTCCTCCATGTTCTACGCACGCAAACCGGTAGACACCTTCTTCCACGGGCATCAGCTCGTGCCTGTACAACAGCCTCCTGCCGATGCGGTCGCCGGAACCTATCCCCACGTTCCGCAATCGATACTCGTCCAGGACAAAGAGCGGCCTCGCCTCGAGCAAACCAGCCCGTGCCGTCTAGTGGAGGTCGAAAGAAAAGGCGACTGGGGCTGGTATCGAACCCCAGGTTACGAGCTCGAGTCAAACCGGACTCTTGAAGACACATTCCGCGATCCCGCCGCCTTCAAAATCATCATGGCAGGCGAAGCCCAGACCGGTCCACTGACTGTTCCCTATGCCACCGGCAAACTGTATCACGTGTACGGCGCCAAATCTAAATGAGCAACACCATGCCTTCTACTGCGACACGACCCAGGACCGAACAGCCGATTACGACGGAGAAACAGACTCGAGGCTGGAACAGCTTGGCCGTGGTCTTCCTGGTCATGGTCACCGCACTAACGCTGCGTTGTTCTGGTATCACATTCGATAGCATGTGGCTGGACGAAGGCTACCAGACCATGGTCGACTCTATCGGTGTAAAACCGATGGAACTCGAGAAATTGAGGCCGGACCCATTTGTATACTCTCTCGGTAAGCCACGGTCGACCGCCCAGGTGATGAGCAACTTTCGACAGGTCGATCCGTTGTGCCCACCCCTGTATTTCCTCTGCCTCAATCGCTGGATGACTGTGTGGGGAACCGACGATCTGGCCGTCCGGTCGTTATCAGCGCTCACTTCAATGCTTTCCTTGATAGTGATCTACCTGGGGACGAGGCGACTCTTCGGTCCGAAAACAGCGTTGCTTACCTTGATACTACAAGCAGTATCACCGTTCGAGATCACTTATGCGCAGGAAGCCCGAATGTACGCTCAGGTGATGCTGTTCGCATCGTGCTCTTGTCTGAGCTATTTCCTTTTGGCGCAAAGCCTGACGATGAAACGCTCGCTCTTGACCAGACTGGCTTACATCGCCCTATACGGCGTCTCAACCTGGGCGATGATCAACACTCACTATACGACCTTGTATATCGTCGCGTTTCAAGGATTGTACGGTATCGCATACAGTATTAAACATCGCAGTCTGGCAGCGCTGGCTCATTTCGCCGCCGGCTGGGGTTTGACCGTAGTCTTGTGGCTGCCCTGGTGGGATCTGTTTCGTCAAGCCGCCTCGGGCAGGGACAACTACTATGTCAGCCGAGCAGCCGGTCTGGCCTGGTCATTCAAAGGACTTGTCAAAATCCCGATGAACTGGATAAGCTTCCTCGCCGGAGGAAGGATAGTTGCTTATGCTGCTCCCATATACGGCACGGCGGTCGCCCTGGTCGCCACAGCTGCATTCCTCAGCCTTAATAAACGCTTCCAGACGATGGTGAGCAACACCGTTTTTTCTAAACTGAAGAAACGCTGGAACAACCTCACGCGTGATCAGATCCCGACCGATGCGCTCGTCTTCGTCTGGTGCTGGGCGCTGCTGCCGGCTCTGATTGCCCTGGCGGCGGATATCGCCGAATGCAGAAAAACGGTGGAGGTTACCCGCTACCTGATGGGCACGGCTCCCGCCGTCTTTATGTTGGCCGGTCTCGGTGCCCAACGCTTGCTCAACTTAGGCGGACATATTCGCTGGATTGTAGCGGCGCACGTCGTCTTCGCCCTGATTAACTACACCTACGCCCACGTAGTGCCGCAACGCGAGCCGTGGCGGCAGATGGCCGAGCTTATCGAGACCCGAATTCCGGCGCAAGACCTGCTTCTTATTAGCCCCCACTACGACATGATCTGCCTCAACCGTTATCTTAAACAGCCAAGAATGCAGGTAGGAACAGGACCTTTACTCGGCAACGAGCAGGTCTATAAAGTTTTGAAGGGGCGCGCACGCTTCTGGCTCTTGACCGCTCAAGATGGTGCATCGGTCTCGGTTTTCGTACCGCCCGAGTACCACCAGATCGATCGAGTAAAAATGAAGCACGGGCTTGAGCTCACCTATTGGCAGCAAAAGTAGTCCGGATCTATCGGATAGAATCGTCTAGAATAACGCCATGCAATTTCAACCATGCTTTTTATCCGGAACCAATATCGTGCCGCCAGGCACAGTTTTTTCGATTGCTAAAGCCTGGCGTGAGTCGACGAAAATATATGTATCCCTGGCACCGTTCGATTCGGTGCTTATCCACGATGTTTGGATAAAGGCAAGCACCATCATTGATGGCAAGCTCTACTTGATCGCGTCTCACCCAGCCAATCTTTCTATCGACGATGATGATGATGAATGTGTCTGGCTGTTCGAGTCAGTCACCAAAGACACGGTGCGACTGCTATTACCGGATGATGTCGAGGGGATCCATGGTTGTAGAATAGCTCGTGACGATTTCGAGACGCTCGAGAAGCATCTGGGCACTATTCCCCAGTGGAATAATTTCTCGAGAGCGTAAGCGCCAAAGTCAGAATCCGACCTGAATATCGGGACGAAGGTTGTGCATCTTTGTTACTGCATCTGGTGTCACTAAAGTGCGCTTGACGTTGACCACTTTGAGCGATTTCATTTTGGCCAATTCCAAGAACATGCCGTCGTCGACGTTACTGTTGTGCAAATCCAGAAAAACTATTTTGTTTAGCTTAGTCAACTCTTTTGCGTTCGCGGCGCCGAGCTGGTCATTTACGAGACTCAGATTTACGCAAGGAGACTTGTTCAGCTTCAACAAGGCACCAGCAGCGATACTGCATCGATCGAGCTTCAATTCATAGAGCCGTGGAAGACGCACAAAATCACGCATCATATCGACCGTGATGTCAAACTGCTCGAGGCAAATGTTCTGAAGGGACTTCGCTTCGCAGACAATTTCGATATTTTCAATTTTTTCGTCGGTAGCTACAACTTTGAGAAGGATAAGCTTTGGAAGCGACTTCAGACAGGCGACGGTCTCCTCAGTTATACCTCCGAAGTCGTTAAGACAGAGGAAACCGAGATCTTTGTTCTTCGCGATAATCCGCCACAAATCAGCACTAATCGGCGTATGCGTGATAGTTAGCCATTTGTAATGGAGGGACAGCATCGGTACAAGCAGCTCTGGTCGCTCAACCCGCTCGAGCTCCAGAACCTCGATATCCTTGAACTTTTTGGCATCCAGCTCGATCTGTTTTGGATCCAATCTGCCGGACGCGCGGCACGCAGCCCGTCCATCTTCTCGTTCGAGCTCGTGCGCCCCTTCAAGATAGTTGGTCCGGCGCTCCGCAATGTTGTGTTCGGTAATCTCGTTACTTTCGCGCACAGGCGGAAGAGCGGCATCGACTGGTTGCAACCGCGTTTCTCCTGTCTGTGCAGGCTTCTTGTTCATGAAATAGGCTGTTCCGGCAATACCGCAGCAAACCAAAACAACGGAAGCCAGGACAAAGAGTTTGTTGTATTTTTCATTCTTGAGTCGAACAAGTGCGCCGGAAGCGTAAACGCTGGACTCCCAGTTGGCATCGCGTTCCGCGTGATGCCTTTGGGTCAAAGTGGTGGCAATCCTTTCCAGTTGGGCAAGAACCGCGTGCATGTTTTGAAAACGATTGGCCGGATCTTTCGCCATGCATTTCCTGACGAACTCTTCCACTTCGTCGTCATAGGTCTTACCCGACACTTCACTTAGAGTTGGTGCCAGTTTGTGAATATGCGCCATCATCGTGTGGAACTGTGTGTCGGCGATGAAAGGCGGGCGCCCTGTCAACATTTCGAAGAACATGCATCCCAGACTGTAGATATCCGATCGCTCATCAAAATCCTTTCCATGTACCGCTTCCGGACTCATATATGGAGGAGAGCCCATCGCTGAGCCTGTCTTGGTAAGATCCTGCTCGCCATCCATCTGTTTGGCGAGACCGAAATCTACTAATTTGACCGAGTCAGGTTGAGTCCTGTCATCGGAGATCATGACATTGCTTGGCTTTATATCGCGATGCAAAACTTTCCTCGAATGAGCGTGCCTGAGACCGAAACAGACCTTCTCAAAAATTGGCAGAACATCGAAGAATTTCTGTGGACCTCGCTTTTCGATCATGGTGCTCAGCGATTCGCCCTTGATGAAGTCCATGATCATGTAGAGCTGGCCGTTGTCCGCCTGATGCATATCATGGATGACCATGATGTTGGGATGCTGAACCTGCCCCAACGCCTTACCTTCGATGACGAAGCGCGCTATCAGGTGATCGGACGTGTTCGGATACAACACTTTGATCGCGACGTCGCGGCGAAGCACTTCGTCCCAGCCTTTGTATACCTGCCCCATGCCGCCTTCGCCAAGTTTAGACTTGACCCGAAAACGGTCTTTTATCAAATCGCCTGGTTTCAATGGAGTTCAAACCCCCACTCACGCCATCATTTTTTCACGACACTCGTTGTCTCGTAAATGCCAGATTGCGGCGTCAGTAATGAACTGATGGAAGTTAGCAAGGGCCAGGATCAGACCAGCAGCTCGCCAATAATCCGCACCGTACATCCTGAAACAGTGAGGAATCGCCAGGTAAACGAACGTGCCGATTGCAAAAGCGCCACCGAGATAGACGATCGCCGGCCACTGCAAAAATTCTCGACCGAGGTCGCAGCTGATTTGCAGCTGCATACTGCGCTCTTTCAAGTAGTATGCCAATCCCAGAACTATGTACTGTGAGGCATGAAACAAGCTTGGTATGTAGAACCACAAAACACTATTGATGGGCTCCGGCGTGCAGGCCACAGCGGCAATCGTCATGATAATGAGCAGCGCCGGCAGAGGCAGAAATCGCTTCTCAGCTATCAGCTTTCTGAGCACGACAAATGCGAAGGCCAGGGCGAAAAGAATCATCACGCCCTGCATCACAAGAACGATCCCACTTGCTATCGAACCGTCGTCTATCAGTATCCAGAAGGGGATAGTCGTGCCGTACACGAGAGGCGGAGCCACTGTTTGCGTAAAAAAAAACGACTTGCGAAATAAGCGCCTATCGAAATCATCATCCAGCGAAAGACATCATTCTCTCTTTCGGTAAGCATGTATCCACGCTTGTAGCAGTAAATCTTGGAGATTCCGAAGCCCTGCATGCAATAGTGGCTGAAGATCGTGATGGTGAATAGGAATGAGATGCCGGTAGAAAACTCACCTGGAAGAACAAAGGAGCACAAGATCAGTAGGGCGATAAATACGTATGCGAGCCAGGTTCGGTAGAATCGGTACTTGCGCTTGGCCTCATCGCTGCTGAACAGCCTTATGTAAGTCACCACGTTATGCGTGTTGGAAAACAGATGTTGGCAAAAGTACATGATAATGACGAAAGGTGCCTCGGTCATCACCAATCTGTCGACAGGAACCTTCCAGCCCACTAAAAAATAGTTGGCAGCTATGAAAATGAAAGCTAGACCGCCTGCGACAAACAGATAGTCCACAACTGGATGAATAATCCAGGGATACGGTTTGGGTGGAGCAGTCGTTACCGATTGCGCAAGTAATTCACCGGTCGGTAGTGGCTCATCTTGCGAAGTGTGAGCGACCGCCCCTTCCTCCTGCTTCTCCGCGGAAGCCACTTGAGGCGGCTCCTCGTTGGCAGACGGCGCTTCGACCGGCGCTACTGAATCTGAGTCGCCGCAGCTTCCCTCAACGGAAGAAGCCTCTTCATCTGGGGAGCGGACTGTTGCCTCTTCCTGGGGATCCTGAGAGGTAGGTTTTTCAGACTCCGGGGTGTTACCGGAAATGTCACCACTATCCAAGGTGAATCGCCTCTTTGCTAGTCGCAGTGTTACCGCTTCGCCAATATTTTATTTCAATTTGTGGTCTAGTAATGAAGAAGGATATGTCAAGTATTTAGTAAACTCTAAAAGTCTTATTTAGAGTATGGTATTTTTGGGCAAAATACAATAATGGACGGCTCTTTGAGAGAGAGAACAAAGATGGTAAGCAGCGCCTACGGCAATGACCTTCCGATCCCCAATCGGGACACGAGTCCTACAACCGACAAGGCGGCCGATAAGCCGTATCCGTGGATCATCAGCCCGGTCATCGACTTCATTTTCATCTACGGTGGGGCTTTTTGGATCCTGTTCCTCACGCACGTGTTGCTCTTCGGCTGGAATGCCGCCGATCAGCCTAATTTGATGCTAAAAGGAGGTCCGGTTTGCGATTTTGCAATAACTGGGTTTTTCGGACTCCTGGCAGTGACGACACCAATTCTTCTCTCAAATGCTCACACCTGCGCGACCTACCTCAGAATTTACGCCAACAAAGATAGTCGCGAAGAGTTCAAACTCTACGGAAAGTATCTAATCTATTTCCCGCCCGTGCTATTGGCTCTGGCGCTGATGTTTCCAGTATTGCAAGGCTGGATCATTTACATCCATATGGGCTGGGTTTTTCAACACTACACATCCCAGACTTATGGCATTTCGCTGATTTATTGCTATAAAAACGACTACTTCATGAACGACAAGGAGAAGCTCATCTTCAAGCGACTCCAGCTCTCGATCGCTCTCTACGTTATAACAATGCTGCTTTGCATTAAAGAGAACGTCACCACCAACATGTGGGGAATAAAAATTCCGTTCGCCGATTTGCCCAGACCGATACATTACGTTGCGGTTGGCTTCTGCGTGGTAATGACGGTTCTATTTATCGGAATGATAATCGCCAAGTACAGGCGCGAAAAGAAGATGATACCGATGCCTGTTTTGTTGATGGTGACAGGCGTTGCTTTCATCGGCATGTCGACCGGTTATGCAAGTACGATCCTCTGGCTCTGGGGCACTCCCTTCTTGCATGGTGCACAGTACTGCCTGGTATCGCTCTCCTACTTCATGAAAGAGAGAGGCTTGCCGGAAGGGGTGAAAACATCCCAGATTGCAAAGCTGCTGTTGACGAAGCCTGCCCTGCGCTGGATGGGACTGGCGTTACTTGGCGGCTGTTTCATTTACATAGTGGTGCCACAGATCCTGGCAGACAATGGTTGGGACTTTATGGCGATGGTCAGTGTGATAACTGGTTGTGTCAACTTCCATCACTTCCTGACCGATGCGGCGATCTGGCGCATGCGAGATCCGAAGATTCGCAAGCTGCTTATCTCATAGGACAATCTGCGCAACGGTTTTCAAACCGGGGTGCGCATCAGCCTGCCGGTCTGGTCTTCAGAAGGCTTCTCCAGCGCTCGGCTTGCGCGTCGAACCCTTCTTTTCGTGCTAACACAATCCATCGCTCCAGACGAGCACGTCCATGAGGGTAGGTTACCTTGTCACGAACATAGGCATTAAGGCTTACATCAACAACTTCGAGCGATTCCTTTTTGAGACCGCGCTCGAACATTTTGTCGGCAAGGTTGATCAGGCGACCGATTGAGTTTTCGAGCATCCCTTTGCTGACTTTGTCGTGGTGCGCTTCGCAGTAGGCCAGGTCCGCCTTATATAGTTTTAGAGCCTTGCCATAGTCTTTACGCAATGCGGCGATGTCGGCGCAAATATACAAATAGATTGAACCGAAGTTCGGATCGATGCCGTTGTCCCGTTTGAATTCACGTCTGGCGGTCTCCGCCCACTTTTCGGCTTTGTCAAGTCGACCAAGAGCCATTTCAGATTCCGAAACACGAATTGCCAGGTCGGTCGAGCGCGAGGCAGGCCCGGCACCATTCTGCTTGAGCAATCGCCAGGCTTGCAAAAACTTATCTCTAGCTTCAAGGTATCGCTTCTGCCTCATGTACAGCTCAGCAAGATGATGCGATCCCTCGAATTCGAACACCTTAACATCGGAGTCAATACCGTAATTGATTACATACTTGTAGTTTTCTTCAGCCTGGTCGAATCGTTCCTGGACTCTAAGAATGTCTGCCAGAAAGAGGTGAGACATACAGATCACATTCTTGTCTTTCGATTGCTTGGCGAACTCGAGCGATTCAAGCACCTTTATTTCAGCAGCTCTTAACTTATTCACCAGCACGAGATCTGAAGCTTGTCTCTGTGCGATGGCGGCCCGGATCAGTACGACCTCCCCAGCATTGAACCGCTTCGGAATCACCAGGCGACTGAGGAAGTCCAGGTCACCTTGCACGTTGTCGCTGGTGCGGTAATAGTCCGAAAAACGAAGAATACAATCGCGGTAGTGCTGCACGTTAGCCGCAGGCGAGTTGGTTGCGGCATCCAACATCAATTTATAGTACTTGCGAGCTTCGTCATAGCGCCCAGTATCAAGAAGCGCATCCGCAATCATGAGTAGCAATTTGTTTGATGTCTCTTGCTTCTTTCTGACCGAGTCTGGGAGCGCTTCGCATAAGGCGTAAGCTCGTTTTGCGACTTTGATCAGAAGATCGCTCTTGTGCTGTGTCACCAGATAGCCTGCCACCGTATACAGTGTCGCGCTGGGACCGCCCGGGTACTGCCTAGAAGATAACTCGTAAAGTTTGTTCGCTTCGACCATATTTCCGTCAAGCTCATAACAAAAGCCCAATAGAACGTTTTCTCTACACTGATCTCGCTTGGATCTATTACCGATGGGGTGTTTGACAGAGTCCAGCGCCTCGTTGAGGAGTGCCTTCGTTTTTGCCATGTCTCCGCTTACGAACTCTAAGATCGCCGAGTGCAGCAACATATCGCGAAACCGGTTGCTGGATGGTCCGAACTTTGCGGCGGCCAGCCTGGCGATCCGAAGTGATCTCCTGGCTGCCGGAATATCGCCGGCTTCAAGCGCTTTGTCCGAATCTGCAACCAGACGATCGCAGTCATCCACGGTTGTGTACAGAGCCTGCTGTTTTATCTCCAGTTCCGATGCTTCCTCGGTCTTTCCCATCTTCTTGAGCAGTGAGATGTATTGCCGCATCATCTCGAGTTTTTTGGTCATGTTGCCTAAAACTCGATCGTGAAGGGCGAGAGCCTGTTCGTATTCCTTCTTCGCGTCTTCCAAACGCCCAAGCTCACTGTATGCCTTCGCAAGAAGAAACTGGGCCTGGGCGATCATGACCTCGCGTTCGCGATTTTCAGCGCTGCCGAAAGTCGGAGAGCTGCGCGTGGCATCTAGAGATTGCCTTGCCGAAAGCGCCTGATCGACAGCGGCTGACGGCTCTCTATCGCGAAGCAAGAAATCGCCATAGTCAAGGATTACCTTAGCCAGCTTCACGCCATTGCCGGTCCTTCGCCCCTGTTCTATAGCTTGTTCGAAAAGGGTCCTTGCTTCGTTAGTGCTGCCGGATTGTTTGGCCTGATACCAGAAGCGATCGCAGAGCTCCTCCGGTGGCATAGTTTGACACGAAGAAACCAGCAATGGCAGCGCCAGCGCGATTGAGCCAATTAAGATTTTTCGAGAGATTGCGGATTCCATGCAGGCGAATCTCCGAGCCGGATGCTCGGTTATAACTCGATATACCCAGCCTGGGCTTTGATCCGCCTGAAAATTAGAACTACGTTGTTAGTTTAGCGCCAGGAGCCGTCTCCCAGGTCCTGACTGCGACTCGTAAACGGAGTGGCCGTCCGCAACTGGCTCGGACTCTTGATCTTCGTTCCGCAATCACAGCAGTGGAGCTGCTCGCCCGTTACCTTAGGTGCCAATCTATGACCATACAGCTTGCATTGGTTTTTCATAGATCCACTAGAGAATGTGCAGTAGTGCAAGATGCTGCGCAACACTTCGCTCAACCTGTGCCCGAGCGGTCTTGTCGTCTGGTCTCCATTGACGACCTTGAGCTTGAGCGTGTTGATCTCGTCTTTCGTGATTCGCCGCGCACTTGGATCCCTTTTTGAAATGACTGAGCGATCGATCATATGCGTTCTCCCGATACCACATGGCTATTTTCACACGCGTTGCTCAGAGCTGTGTCTCATTAGAGACACCCTGAACAAGTTTTCTTTTTTGCCTAATTGAATCACCCCTTGCTCAAAGGCTGAATCAGAGCAGCAGTTATCGAATATCACTCT
>CAZISK010000133.1:0-12262 GCA_964541355.1 uncultured Candidatus Obscuribacterales bacterium | reverse complement strand
TTCCAGGATGGCGTCCTTGCCATTGTTGCAGCAGAGCTCGCGGCTACTTGCTACGCCCGCCACTCGATCAATCATTTCGAACGCTTTTTTGAAAACCAACCGCTCGCCGAAAGAAAGATCGGTCTCGACGAGGGGCTCGCCTGGCTAAGACTTCATGCCAAGCCGCATCCAAAGCATGCGCTCTGGCTTATGCGCACAATAGAGGCTATCGATAGCCAGTCGCCTTCTAATAAAATGCCGCCGCCAGTAATAAATCTTGTCGATGCCATTCATCAATTCCTCCGGTCTGATACTAAAGGCACCGGACTGAATCAAACTCAGCTAGCAACTAAAGTCGTAGATCCAGTTATATAGGGTGGAGCAGTAATGCGTTTCAAATCGTCGCAATTCTTTGACAACATACAGTTTGACAACATAGAAAAGGGGTGGATGCGCATCCTTAGATTGATGTTGATGACACTGGTGGTGCTGTCTTTATCTACACCATCGCTTGCCTCGCCAGCCGAGGGAGCTGTGGGTGGAGCGACGGACCCGACCCAGGACAAGGACAAGGTCAAATCCAGTAAACAAGCCAAAAAAGAGCAGGAACTTTCGGCCTCTCTTCAAGGTCTAACAGTCAGCGCCTTCAATTCAGAAATGGTTGACGGAGCGGGTTTTATAGACAAGATGGTGTCATCGGCGGACTCGTATCAAAACTATTCTTTTGATTACACAATGAAAGTCTTCAAAGGTAAAAAGACAATAGTAGAGCAGGGAGTTTTTTACTTCAAAAAACCAAGACTGATCCGACTCGAAGAGACCGGAGATTTCAAGAAAGGCTCTGTTGCGATTCTGGGACCGAACGGCAAGGTGAAAGCCCATATGGGAGGCAGCTTCAAAATGTTCGTTGTAGAACTTGATCCGGGCTCGAATATGTTGAAATCGGCCAACGGACATCCGATGGTTGAATCCGACTTCACCTCTCTAGCCCAGGCGCTTAAGCATTTCTTGAAGACCGGCGTCACAAGTCAAGTGACGAAGGAAGCTTTCGAAATGAAGGCCGAACACGATCGAGTTTATATTCTCGAGCTCCGAAAGACGCACGACCAGACGAAGATCTGGAAGCGTGTCGCTGTCAGTTCACGCACACACCTGCCAGTACAGTGGTGGGACTATGATGATGACGGCAATCTCTGGTCTCATGCCAACTGGGATTCGTTCAAACCCAATCAACAGCTTGCCGATTCTATATTCAGTATGAAAGGAGACAAGGATTCAGATAAGGATGCCGGTTAACGCTCATTGCCGGTAAGTTTGAGTGCCACGATCTGTGAGGACATATGTTGTTCAATCTTCCCACTTTAGTTTTGCTTCTTCTTCTGGCAGTGGCCGTCGCAATAGCCGCGCCGGTCTTAATCAAAGGTTTCATGCGCCGCGGTAAGGGCGTCAAGTACGAGCAAGATTTTCTGATTCAGCGCGCACCGCAGTTGATGTCAGTCTTTACGATTTTTCTTCTAATCATTACAGGAATGATCTCCAACGATATCATTCAGCTCCCGGGCATGGTACCTTTCGTCGCTCTTTCAACAAGCAAGACGCTGACCGGTTTTCCGTTGTACATGGCCTGGTTCGGGCTGATCATTTTCTTGAGCGGACTGATTTTCATGGTCGGCGGCTGGATCTCGCTTGGCGAGATGTTCTCGACCGACGCCGAAGTGATGGAGAATCACACAGTCCGTGACACCGGACTTCTGTCCTATGTCATGCATCCTGCCTACTCCGGTATTATTCAATCTCTTCTCGGTGCCTCGATTGTTCTTACGTCTCCATTCTGCATTTTGTTCACAGTCTGCATGGTGGCACCGCTCTGGCTGAGACGGGCTAAATATGAGGAAGCGCTTCTCCTCGAAGCTCTGGGCGAACCTTATCGCGAGTACGCGAAGAACATGGGTTGGCGCAGACTCGTGCCGCGGTTCATTCCCATCGGCGTCTAACGCTTTCCGCATGGTTACTCATTTTTAGTGATCAGTGGACTATCCAAAGTGTCACCACGGGTGATACAATATGCTACGTATAGGAAAGTTTCTTTAACACGCAGTCCCACCTCGCAGTTCGGACGGTAATTAACTTGAACCTCACCAAGACTAAAGTCCAATTAGTTGCTGTCTTGTCGTGCAGCATCTTCACACTCACCATGGCGGTGTCACCACAACAGTGTCACGCCCGGAAAATTGCTTCCACCTTACTCGAGGAAGCAGTCGTCACCAGCGAGAAGCGTGCCGGAGATAAGGTCTGGCACACGGCAAAGATCCTGGTCAAGGCACCTCCTAAAGTGGTCTGGGAGACGGTGCACGAAGAGCGCAAGAAAGATCCCGATCTGGCCTACAGCAAAGTGCTTGAACAGGGTGTGAATGAATGCCGCCTGGAGCAGAAGTTCGTACTGATCCCTATCATCGGAGCAGCGGTGTGTGAAATGCACAATTCGGAAGTGCCGCTCCAGCGCATCGACTACAAGCTGCTCAAATCAGATCGATTCCGATCCATGGAAGGTAGCTGGGTTTTGACACCGACAGATGAAGGACGTCACACTTTGCTCGAGCTCTCCACCCACCTCGATCTCGGTATGCCGGTGCCCGGTCCAATCATGAATACCGTGACTTCGAAAAAACTGGCTCGGCGCCTCGGCAACGTCAAGAAAATGGCCGAGCACCACCACGCTCAGGTAGCCTCTCAGAACAGCCATCAACCTCAATAATCCAGCTCGTCTTCGATGAATTCGCTGACTTCGCGCGCGGTTTTGAACCTCGCTTCAAGGTCGAGTTCGGTCAGGCGAGCTACGACCTCATCCCAGTCAGCACTGATTTCACCTTTTACCGAACTGGGCTGGCCGACTGTAAGAGGTTCCGGCTCGTTACCCGTGAGCAGGAAAAAGATGGTGGCGCATAGCGCATAAAGATCACTCTGTGTCGTCGGTTTGCCGCGGGACTGTTCGGGCGGCATATAGGCACGCTTTCCGGCGATGCTTCTGGAAGACTGATCGGCTTGTTGAGCGACGTTAAAATCGACCAACTTGAGCGCTCCGGTCGAAGAGAGGATCAGATTGTCCGGGGTGAAGTCTCTATGGATAACGCCAACACAAGAATAGAGTAAGAGCATCATCGAAAAGAGGTAGCAGGCAACTCCAAACTGGGCAAATACGGTCCCAAACGCACTGATGTGGCTCTTGTAACGAAGAACGATTCCTGCGGACATCGCAATAACCCTCCTCGGGTTTCATACCCCAGACTGCTGCTAACTAGCGAACCGCCTGGGATGCTTCGACGAGGAAGTGCAGTCTTACGCCGAAGTGTTGCTCGAAATATTCTTTCTTTTCGTTGAGAGCCCACGCTTCCGCAAGACAATTTTCGCCGGGCTTGATGAATGGTACGAGCGACAACATCTTTTGAGGTTTGATACCACCAGTGGTGTCGGTCACCTGATAGGGATTCATCATCACTTTGAGCTCTTCAATCACCTGGTTATGGCTGCGATCGAGTGCTTCAGCGACGCGTAGAATTGCAGCCAGGTCCTGAACAATCGGCTTCATGGTCGGGTTGAGCGACTGCCAGGCCTCATGCGTCTCTTTTGGTACAGCACCACGATGGTAGCGAGCCACGGAAGCGATCATCTCGACCTGCTCCTCGCTGTGTCCCAACAACCCACCGTGCCGGATCAGATAGTAGCTGTGCTTATGATGTCCGTTGCGTGCGATGAAAGTGCCGACATCATGAAGCATGGCGGCCGACCAGAGGATGTGTCCAACCTCTTCGTCATGGTCGTGCAAAATACCTTTGGTTTGTTGAAAGATGGAAGATGCCAGTTTTGCCACCTGCTCCGGATGGTCGAAACTGGAGTCGTACTTTTCTAGAAGATAATGCACACTTTCCGAACGCGGGTCTCTGTGTCCTTTTAGCGACCCGTTGAGCCATCCGGTTTGAAGAAAGCGATCGACGACTACTCCTTCGCGAAGGGCCGAGGAGCAAACAGTGATCTCGTCGGCGGAAAGCGAGCGCATCGTCTCGAGCAGAACGATCGCTCCAGCCAATATGGTCTGGCTGCGGTCCTGCGATACGCCTTTGATACGATCGCCACTGAGCGCGCAGCGTTCGATGTACGTGACTACCTCTTCCAGACGATCGATAGGCATGCGCCAGCCGTGCAGCGGCTCGTGAGTGCGACCGGTTTGAACGCGATCGAGCTTTGCCAGGGCCTGCACCGTCCCGGATGTTCCGATCAGGCGCTCGTAACCACCGACCACCTGAATACGCGCAGCCGCCGGCTTCAACATGCCGCGCACTTCGCCGTGAAGCTCTTTCAAACTATCCGCCGTGACGCCCTTCTTGAAATAGCGCAGAGTCAGACGAGCGCCGCCCAGCTTGTACGATTCAGCAAAATGCGAGCGATTGCGATCAGCGGCGACAATTTCGGTGCTACCACCGCCGATATCAACAACGACGAAGCGCTGCTTCAACTCAGGCATGCTGAACAACACGCCGAGATAGATCAGGCGCGCCTCTTCCTTACCGGAGATGGTGCGGGCATCGAGTTTGAGCTCCTGCCTTATTCTCTCGAGAGTCTCCTGTCCGTTGCGAGATTCACGCACGGCCGAGGTAGCTACTGCCTGAACATGTGTAGCCCCTTTGCTTTGCGCATGCTTAAGCATGTCGCGCAAAATGCTCTTGGCGGTATCGTAGGCGATGTCATCGATGTAGTGAGCGCCCAGAGCGCGCCTGAAGAATGGCGCTATTTCTTTCACTCGGGTGATGATTTCGAAATCGCCTTTGTCTTTAGCGGCCCGGCACACAATCATGTGAAAGGAGTTGGTGCCCATGTCAATGCAAGCAAAGACTGGACCGCCCGATAGCTTAGCCCAGCTGCCGGTGCGTTTGGTGCCAGAGCTCTTCGACTTGGTGCTCATTTTGTAATAAAACTCTCCGCCGGGTTGAGGATGCGAGCATAATCAAGCGCTTGTCTGGCGGCCCTTTCTGCACTGGCGACACAGTCAGGCAGACCGACGCCGTAATAGGAGTTGCCGGCAAGGCAAATGCCAGGCATTGAATCCTGAACTCTTTTCATCAAAGAATCGACTCTGGCTGAGTGTCCGAGGTTGTATTGCGGCATGCTGAGTGGGAAACGATGAACTTTGGCGAAATCCGGTCGGGATTTCACACCTAGATAATACTCCAGATCCAGGCATACCAAATCTATAAGTCTATCGTCGGGCATATCAAGCAGCTCCGACTGCAAGACGCCACCTACGAAAGCTCGAACCGATACAGTCCCTTCGGCGGCACGATAGGCAAACTTGTTGCTGGCAAAACTGGCAGCCAGTATCGACCTGCCTTCGCGCGCCGGCACGACAAAACCAAAGCCGTTCAAGGGGTGAGCAATCGCCTTTCGTTCAAACGACAGGTTGACAACTGCGGCAGAGGCGAATTCGATGTCGGATAAATTCTCGGCAAAATGTGGATCGAGAGATCTGACAATATCAGCCAATCGACAAGCCGGTAACGCAAAGATGACAATTTCGAATGCCTCTTGCCCGGATTCTGTCGTGAGAAGCCAGGCATCACGCGATCGTGACAGTTGCTTGACGGCGCACGATCTTCGAATCGTGCCATCACCAAGCTCGGATTCGAGCGCATCGACCAGAGTTTGCACACCAGTTCTCAGCGACATGAACATGGAGTATCTTGCACCAGATGCAGTACCACCCTCGTCAGCTTTTTTACGATTGCGTTTCATCAATCCGCGAATTACACTGCCCTCGGTGACTTCCGATTCGACAAATTGAGGCAGAGTAGAACAAGCGCTCAGTCTTGCAACATCTCCGACGTAGATACCGCCGACCATCGGTTGTGCCACCTTCTCGAGCACTTCCCGTCCGAATCGGCGCCGGATGAACGATTCCACGGTTTCATCCTGGACGGCCCGGCGCCGGGGAGCCACCAGCTCCAGTGCCATCCGCAGCTTGCCCTTCCATGAAAAAAATGGCGAGCGGAAGAGCGGTCCGAGCTTTCCAGGCGCCACCATAACGAAACCCTCAGGCAGCGCCTCGAGTCTACCGTCACAGGCAACAAGCGATCGACGATTCTCATGCTTCGTTTCGATCAGCTGATCGGCGATACCTAAATCTCTGCAAAGTTGAACAACCCAGGGCTTGGTCGACAGGAATGAGTCGGGTCCATGCTCCATCACCTGTCCCAGAGGACGGGAAGTTTGAATCACTCCTCCAACTCTCGAGTCCCCCTCGAACACCTCTAGATGAATTTTTCGTCCCTCGTTCGCGAGCATTGTCCTGAGCCTGTAAGCTGCGCTGAGACCGGTGATTCCGGCACCGACCACGGCTATTCTTACGCGTTCGGAGGGCTGACTCATCGGTTACCTGCCCGTCAGGCTGTGCACTGTCTCGACCAGGAATTTCACATTGTCGGGCGGTGTCTCCGGTAAGACGCCGTGTCCAAGGTTAAAAACATGCCCGGCTCTTCCAGCCGCTTTGTCAAGAATAATCTTGGTCTGGCGTTTTATCTCATCTCGACTGGACTGCAAAACAATCGGATCTAGATTGCCTTGAATTCCTTTATCGCCGATCAGACGCCAACCCTCATCGAGATCGATACGCCAGTCTACGCCAATAACATCTGCATCCGTTTTACTCATCAGAGGTAATAAACCGCTGGTCATGGTACCGAAATAAATGATTGGCGCTCGCCCTTTCACAGAAGCAACAAGCTCCTGCATGTGCGGCAGTACATATTTCGCGTAGTCAGATGGAGATAGGCATCCCACCCAACTGTCGAAGATCTGCACGGCACTGGCCCCCGCCTTGATCTGTGCCGTCAGATAGGCGCTGGTCAGAGAGCTGAGCCGGCGCATGAGAGCATCCCAGGCGTCTCTTTCGTTGTACATCAAACGCTTGGTACGCTCATAGTTGCGGCTTCCGCCCCCTTCGATTGCATACGATGCCAGAGTAAAAGGTGCTCCGGCAAAACCGATCAAGGGCGTCTTCCCTGCCAGAGCCTGAATGGTCAAGGCAATAGCCTTGAGCACATAGTCCAGATCGCGCTCCGGGACTACCTCCTGAAGCGCCTCGACATCCTTGACGGTCCGGATCGGATTGTCCAACACAGGTCCGCCTCCTTTCTCGAAGCGCAGTCCGAGACCCATCGGCTCGAGCGGAAGCAGTATGTCGGCAAAAATGATACCGGCATCGACGCCAAGCTGCTCCACCGCCATGACAGTCACTTCACAAGCCAGCTCAGGACTTTTGCATAGCTCCAGAAAGCCGACCCTGGAGCGAATGTCGCGATACTCCTGTTGGTAGCGACCAGCCTGGCGCATGAGCCAAACCGGCGTGTAAGCAACCGGCTCCCGCCTCAGCGACTTTATGAAAATGCTCTCTAATTGCGATGTGGATACCATGACCGTTCAGCAACCGGTTTTGGCGCGATGCCAAGCACTGGGACCTCAGGAAATACTACCATGCCGTGCTAATATGACGGCTTGGGTTGAAGAAACATAGAGTCGTTTTTGCAATAAGTCAGACGTGCCCCCTACTGCCAAAAGCTCCGATCGTCTAACAGTCCACTCGGAGGTGGTTATTCTCGGTGGAGGACCGGCAGGTGTCAGTTGCGCAGTGGAGCGGAAAGTTTGCGGCGTAGACAGCCTGATCCTGGAACGTGCCGCCCGGCTGGGCGGTCAGCTGCCTGAGATTCCAACTGCAATTCCCAACCTGGCGTCAGGGCACGTAGCTTCAGGAAAAGATATGCAAGACCGGCTATGCCGAGCGGCAGAGCAGGCCGGGCTTAAGATAGAGTATGGGCAAGATGTGAGCGCCTACGATCTCACCGCAAAGCGCTTGTACACGGGAAATTCCATCTACACCTACAACTTTCTCTTTGTTGCAACTGGCTATCGATTGCAAAAGTTGGAAAGTCTTGAGGGGTTGGAGCACTTATCGAACGATCTGGCCTACAGGACCGGTAGTCTTCAGGAAGACTACGTCGACAAGAGAGTTATAGTGGTAGGCGGTGGAGAAAGCGCTCTATACGAGGCGCTGGAAAGGGAAAAGACAGCGAGATCCATTACTCTTGTAGTTCGATCCGGTTCTTTGAAAAGCCGACCGGCGCTGGTAAAAGAGGCTCTCGACCGAGAAAGAATCAGAATAATCTACAACCACGAAATTCAGTCCTTACATGGTGACGTCAGGCTTGAAATAATTCTCTTGCGCTCCACCGTGGACGATACCACCATGACTGTTTCCGCAGACAAGTTAGTCGCCAAGATTGGCTACTCTCCAAATACCGAATTATTCGTCAACCAGGTTGAGATGGATAGTCGCGGGCATATTAAAGTTGGGCCTGGCTGCCACACCTCCATCACCGGTGTCTTAGCAGGCGGTGACATTGTCACACCAGGTTATGATCGAATTGCCACGGCGATGGGTCACGGCAGCACAGCGGCCGGCTGGATCAAAAACACTATTCAAAACGAAGGGCGAATAATTGATGCGCGAATTTGATACTCGGGGTATGAAATCAGCGGGCGGTCTGAGTACAATGGTTGTTTCCCGGTTTGAGACGGGCGATGGTGAAAGTTGAGCTAGTTGGCATTGTCTTGATATTCGTCGGCATTTTTGTCGTCGGTATCATGTGCTTCGTTTTCGTTGCCCGAGCTTCCGGAATCTTTGGAAAGAAGGTCGACCCGCGCAGGGATTTTTTCAAAGAGGTTGAGGCCGCAAGAGAGGCACAAAATCTCGAGAAGAACCCGATAAGTTACGACGTCACCGGGACCTGGAAAGGCGAAGGCGATGGCTACTTCGGCATCGGCAGAGACCTTGTGATCGACTTGAACCAGGAGCAATCGGTAATTAACGGACGCCTTACCGATCAGTTCGGTTACAGCGAGTTTTCCGGAATGTACATCTGGCCATACCTGTGGTTCGAATTTGAGCGTCATGGCACCTCATTCGAGTTCAGAGGGGTCATAAAAGAGACAACCGGCGGCAGCACCATAAGCGGTAAGTATCGATACTTTCATGAAGACGCCAACTGGAGCGTGACGCTGAAGACCAGCCAAAAGGCGGTGTATATTGAAAGTCCAAGCGGGAGGTATCGTGCCACTACCGCCAGTATCAGCCTGAACAAAGCGCTTGAGCAATCCAACCGAGAGAACCCGGCGATGTTTTCCGATGAGAGCAACGAAAGCGGACTCTTTAAGAAGGCTGACCCGGGGCCGGAGAGGTGCCCAGATTGTAACGGCGAGATCGAACAAATCTACTCTTTTTGTCTTTACTGCGGGACAAAAAAGGAATAAGCTTGATAGCCAGGACTTGGTCAGATTCAATCCGTATCATCGACGACGGAACGGAATCTGCTCTAGGGAGGCCCAAAAGATGGCACAACACGATTCTGTACACAATCCGCCCAACGAAGTTAAGACCAGTCACGTCGTTGTTGAAAGCGACGAAAGCATCGACTGCTCGCCCGATTCGAGCGCGCAGATTCTCGACCCAGATCTGATTGATTTCAGACCAATTCCCAGGGATGACATGGCTCTATTCCGCGAGCGCATGGTAGATGCCGTCGATTCCGCGACAGTTTAATATTTGATCCATGCATAGACATTCCTATAATCCGAGGCGGCCTCGGGCTAGATTAAATTGGCGCGGGAGCATTCCGCCCACGCGCCCATGCCGCTGGCGATGATTTGGTCCAGCACGGCTGTCGGGCTCCCAGCGACGGGACGGCTCCTGCCGCCCCGTACTGTAGCCACTGTGTAGCTGCCCAGTGAAAAATCTACCTTGAAAAATTGAAAAACAACCGTCTCTTTTAGTCCCAATATATCCAACCAGACTGCGAAATATCATCAGTCCGCAAAACTTTTAGGATCGCTCTGGAAAAAGGGTCGAGTGCTACTGGGGCGTCTTTACGACGACGCATCCGGAAAGCTTATCGTGCAGGGCCTGTTTTTTCGCGGTCTTCAGCGCTAAAGCATATCCACCGAACAAAAGTAACATGGAAAGAAGTCTGCCCGCATGCCTGACCAGGATCGACAGGAGGCCGGGTCGATCGCCTTTCAGGGTAGTGACTTTTATGCCGACCACCAGTTTGCCGACCGTACCTTGCAACGGCGAGCTCTCCATCAACACGTGATAAAGCAAATTGACAAAAACCAGAGTACCGATCGTGCACATCCATATAAATGTCGACGATTCCGTCGGACCGACAACATCTCTTGCATGAATGTGCTGTTTGACCAGTTCTATGAAAAACGGGAAAGAGATGCCGGGCAGGAGCCCTTCCATAAAGAAAAACCCGGGAATCTGAGGCACGAAGATGGAGGCATCAATCTTGGTTATGAGCATCGGCAAAAACAATGCCAAAGGTATGCTGAGTCCCATAAAGACGAGCGCTTCCAGAAGCGCTGCCAAGCCTCGAAGGAAAAACGGTGCGTACTCCTGCTGTTTATCCTGATCCATAGTCTTGTTTGAATTAAGCACTGTTTCCATAGACATAGATGACCTTAGCACTAACGGCTTCGTTTAGTTTCGCCTACATAAGTAGATTCACAATTAACCAATCTCATAATTCAATCGGGTTTCCATCCAATTCAAAGGAGGTAAAATAACTTTGCCTGTACTCTGACAGCTCGAGCATACATTCGTTTTCGATACGGAACAAAAGCTCTCGCGAATCGTACAGGTATTTTTTTGCATAACTGGCAAGACCTTATTGTCGGAGTCGAGGGTTCTCGAGTACGGCAGCTAACTTTCCCGGAGCGAAAAAACCTTTTCGATTACCTCGGCAACAACCTGATTCGGCGTCGAAGCACCAGCCGATACTCCAATCACCACCGGCGATGCCGGTAACCAATTGTCGGAAACGATCAGCTCCGTCGAGTGCGGAGGCTGATGGCGAATCGAAGATGCCGAGACGATGCAGGACGGACCATCGATATGATAAGAAGGCACGCCTTTGGTCAAAGCGATCTCATGCAGATGTCCGGTGTTGGACGAGTTGAAACCACCGATAATCAACATGACATCGAGGCGCTCTTCGATAAGACTCAGCATGGCGTCCTGTCGTTCCTGCGTAGCATCACATATGGTATCGCCCGGACTGAGGAAATGATCGTTGAGCTCAGTCGGACCATACTTGGAAAGCATCGTTCTCTCGAATAACTTGCCGATAAGCTCCGTTTCGCCCTTGAGCATCGTAGTCTGATTGGCGATACCGATTCTGACCAGATCCTTTTCCGGATCGAAACCCTGTGAGCACGCTTGTTTGAATCGTTCGAGGAATTCCGCGGAAGAGCCGCCATAGAGGATATAGTCGGCTACCCATTCGGCCTCTTGCAAGTTTTGAACTATAAGATAAGTCTCCGCCCTGGACGAGGTGGCGATGGTCTCTTCGTGGTTGTATTTGCCATGAATGATCGCTGAAAAGTCGCTCTGCGCGAATTTCTGCACACGATTCCACACCCGAGACACCCATGGACAGGTGGTGTCAACTACATCGCACTTGCGTTGCTCGAGAAAGTGCATCTCTTCGACACTGGCCCCGAATGCCGGCAAAATCACAACGTCGCCTTCGTTGACACACTCGAGATTTTTGGTTCCGTCTTCCTTCAAAGGAAGAAAGTCGATGGACATATCTCTCAGGTGCGAGTTGACGAGCGGATTATGAATGATCTCATTGGTGATCCAGATTTTTCGATCGGGGAAATGGCGTCTCGTTTCGTATGCCATCGAGACGGCGCGATCGACACCCCAACAAAATCCGAAGGCCTCCGCCAGCCTGATCGTAATCTCATTGCGAACGAGGGTATTACCTCCCTCCTTCAGCTCTGCGATTAGATTTGACTCATACGCACGCTTCAGATCATCTTCGACGACATCCTTGAGACCGAACCCTTTTCTATGATAGGTCTGGTTTTTCATTGAAAAAATTCTCTTTGCAGCTAGTCCGAATTTTACCGGAGTTTACCGAAGTTTTGCGCTTCAAACGGTAAACAGGGTGTTATTATTTCATTGGCTTACACTTACTATGGACCCTAGTTAATAAGCATGTCGTGGCTTAGGAGCGTTTGTGTCAGGGGTGATCAAAACCTTTGGGTCCGTAAACGGGGAGGAAATTTCGTGAAAAAGTCATTCTTAACACTTCTTGCTGCAGTCGCTATGACGACCTCGCTCTGCGGACCGGCACGCGCAGAAGATATGAAGGAAATGGCAACCAACGCAGCT
>CAZISK010000132.1:0-12277 GCA_964541355.1 uncultured Candidatus Obscuribacterales bacterium | reverse complement strand
CGGAAGGCAAAGCGGTGAAGGCTCAGGTAGTGGAAACGCAGCCGCCAATCAATGTTCCGGCTGATCGCACGGCGGGACTGTTTGTCACGACCGGGCAGGAGGTATCGATTGAACTCAAAGGCTCCCGCGGGCAGACGGCGGGCGTCTGGGCGAGTCGTCCCGGTGGTGGTATCGTAATTGGTGACGGCAACCGCAGCGACATCGTCGTGGGAACAGGCAAGCCGGCGGCTGAGGGTGGGCGAGATATGGCTCATGTCTTTGCCTCCTCGGAAGGTTTCTTCGTGACCAGGACAGGGGACGCGCCGGTCAATATTCGGCATGAAGATGGAAAAGTGACTGAGCTGAAGTCCGGTGAAACTTATGTATTCAAACCGAAGGACACTCTTGTGGTAAACAAGGAGGAGATCAAGCTCACCGAGAGCACCAGACTGGCTCATAATCCTGGCTCGTTCCGAGCCGTTTCTAGAGATGGAGGGCGGAGCACGCAAGCACCGTTCGACTTCGGAAGCAGTACCAAATGTGATGCCAAAATGACGCCGGGCTTCACCTATCGTGATAGTATGCCGACCGCCGATCCGGTGTCGACCAGAGTTGTAGATGCCGGCATCGACCCGCATCTTGCTGCAATCGAGGCCGATGTTGTTAAACGGTTCTCGCATTTGAAAGATAAACCGGAAGAGCTTTTTAGAGAATTGACCAGATACGTGCACGAAGTCGGTACACCGAAGCAGGTACAGGACGGCAATTCGAGATTCAGGTATAGCCAGCATGACAGCTTGGATGCGGGATCCCATCTGCTCAACAAGGCCGTCGGCAAGGAGGGATCCATTCTCCTTGGCGATGTGGCGGCCCGAGGCAATATGGCATGCGTCGATCAATCGATGATGCTCAAGTATCTCTCGGAGCGCATGGGACTTGATGTCGCGGTACGCTCCGGGACCGTTGACGGACAGGGACATACCTGGGTAGAGATGAACAACGGCGGTAAGACGGTGGCGGGCGATCCACGCAATTACAATCTGCTCACTGAAAGTCAACGTGCCGGTATCGAGGTGGATCCGGCAACCGGAGTACCAAAGGATACTGCCAGTCTGAATCTCAAACCTTTTGAAAATGTCTCGGAAAGGCAGGGCGGCAACTTGCTTGCCAGTCCGGGCAAATTCGACGTGCTTGCCAGATTCCTCAATGCGGGCACGATCGATGCTCGTGTAAGGTCCGTCGAGGGGCTCGCTGGTATTGCCGGCAGTGCCCAGGTGGAGAGTGGCCGAGCCCGAAATTTGCTAGTAGAGTCTTTGCGCAATCTGGTGAGCACAGACGAGTACAGGGTCGCCAAAGAAAAGCAAGCCGGCAATCGCACTGAATCTGATAAGGCAGTGCTCGCTGCTGTAGACAATGGACGTGAGGCGCTCGGAATAGAGCCGCAAAGGTGGCAGACCGAGGTCGAGCCGGTATTCGCAAGTGTGGACTCTCGGCCGGGCGACGTGGTCCGTGCCGTCACCGGTAAAGTGCCTTCGGGAGACGGCGGAATAGGTGCTGAGAGGCTCTATAATCCCGAGCATGCTCGTGAGGGCGTACCTGCCGAGACTCTCAGAATAGACGGCAAGGAGTGGGTTAGGAACTCGCGGGGGCAATACGAGCGTCGCAACGACACAAGAGCCTGGGAGCGGATAGAAGCCTATCGTCGTGGCGGTGATACCTACATCAGGAGCGCTGCCGGCGAGACGGTGATAAGAGCCGATGGTTCGCGAGTTAATATTGACAACTCCGGCATTCGCCGAGAGTTCGGCGTCGACGGAAAGATCCAGGCTGCCACTACTGCCGATGGCACGCGGGTGAGCTATGAGTATGTAAAGGACGGAGCCAATAAAGGAGAGCTGCTTTCTATCACTTCGTCGGACGGATACAAACTGGAAGTGACCGGACCTCAGGAATACAAGGTAACGAGAGCCGGCAAGACAGTAGAGCATAAAGGACAGGCCACGGCGGACGCCACCACAGGTGCTATCATCGAGCGGCCGACGGGCAGCGATGTGGCGAGAAGTCGAAATCTAGACGGAACGACAAGCGAGGTGCGCACCGGCACCGACCTGTCCCGTGTCGTAGATGTGAATTTAAACAGCCAGGTCGAGCGCATCAACAGGGTTGCCGACTTTCACATGAGCGAAGGGCGACGACTGCGCTTCAATGATCTCATGAAACGGTTCAGCGAATCAGGTCTGCCACCTCAAGAGCAAGCCAGAGTGCTGGAGCAAGCAGCCCGGCTCATGGAGGCTACGGGAGAGACGGCGCTGCCCCAGATGGAGAGGGTCAGACTCGCAGAACAGATGCTTTTTCAGTTCGCCGACGTCGCTCAGGTCTCTCAGGGCCGTAACAGCACCTGCACAATGGGCTCTATGGAGGTCATACTTTCGCAAAGAAGTCCCGGCGATCTCGCCAAGATGGCGGCCGATGTCGCCATTAAGGGCCGGTACGTCCTGGAGAATGGTGCCGTATATGATGCCACAATTATCGCCGGGGCGCTGCAACCGGATGCGGAAGCGGTCAGGTTTGGTAATCCTGACGCTGCCGAGGTAGCTTCTTACCGTGACCTGGCATGTCACGAGCATACTAACGCGCCGCGCGGCACAGAAAATATTGGTGTTAAGAATCGCAGCCACCTGAGCCAGATCTTGCAGGTCGGCCTGGCGAATGTGCAGCTTTCGAGTGAAGCCCGCACTGTCGAGGCGCTGATCAGGCAGGACTGGGTTCAGTCCCAGATCAGGAAAGCCGGTCTCGATCCGGACACGGTAAAACTGCAATATGGCCGGCTTGCCGAAGGTGGAGAGAGTTCGGGCGAGCGCATCTTTATGGTAGACGGAACTGGAAAACGAGCCATCCTCAACTTCAAGGACGGCAAGCCGATTAACAGCCCGATCGTTCATACAAGCGATTTTCCGGAGATCTTCAAGCAGGTCACCGGTCGCTATCAAGACGGGCTCGGCATTACGAATTCGAATATGTTTCCTACCGACGGAACAGGTGTGCATACCGAAACGCGTGAGAGTATGAGGGCGACACATCGGGTCGACTCGCCTGAATCGCTGGCCAAAGTGCTGAAACAAACTGCTCTGCCAGTCGAGATTTCGGTATGGACAGGTAATCCACCGTTCTCGCAACGAGAGCCGGGTTGGCATGCGATGGTGGTTACAGGCTTTGACGAGAAGTCAGGCAAAGTTACTCTGCTCGATCCAAAAGGTAAGGATCCGGTCGTCGAAGTCACTTTGGAGCAAGCCTACAAGCTTACCGATGCACCGCCGGAGTACCGCAACGGCTTCTTCTCGACTGCCGATATGACCAACATCACCGGCAGGCAGAGCGCCGATATCCGCTTGTCGACCGCGCTCCGGGACGGCGGTTTTGATCCGACCACTCGCCGGGCCTTCGCCGAGCATGCGGAACTGTTCAATCAAGGAGCGAAAGACGTAACTATCGAGAAGCTCCAGAAAGAGCTGCTTGACCCGTTCATCGGTGGTTCGGAAGGGCTTAGATCTCAGGAGGCGATCCGCCGGATGCAACTCAAGGCGGGATACGGGTCCGAGGTGAAGCTCGTCTTCAAAACTAGAGTGGGCGGGCAGGATGTCTCCTTCACCCCTCTTTATCTTGATACCACCGGCAAAGCCCCTGAGTTTGTCTATCGTGAAGCCGGACAGGAGAAGCGCGTCTCTCTAAATCAAACGTCGATTGAAGGTGAGATTCCTTGTCAACTGATCGATGCCATCAACGGCAGTGACCCGGTAAAACGCGCTGAAGCACTTGCTACGGTGGAGAGCGCTATTTCCGGCATGATCACTCAGGTCGATTCTGTCTCTACGAGACAACAAAGATTGGCTGATCTGGTCGATCAACGGCCATCTCGAGTGAATGGCGGGGAGCACAGCGAAATGCTCGGAGAGCTCATTAAGCTGGACGGTATGAAAGCCCGGCACACGGTCGAGACGACGGATGCGCATATTGCTGAAGTGCGGGCGGCGCGAGAGCAGGGTCAGGAGCCATCTCGCGTCGATGTGGATAAAAAAGTCGAGACTCCCACTGATCGAGCCGTTGTCGAGTTCGAAGGCGGACAGTTGAAAGTCGGCGATCCAAACCGTCCAGAAACAATGAAGCCGCTTGACGATTCCATGCAAAAGCGTGTGGAGGAGCACTTCAAGAGGGCCAAAGAGCAGGCCGAAAAGGATTACGAAAAGAATAAAAAAGAAGCGGAGAAGATTGGCGACGATAGTAAACGAGATGAGAAGCTCAAGGAGCTTGAACAAAAGCGCGATGATCTGTTGAAGAAGATCCAGGTCGATGAAACGCGATACAAATCAGAACCGGAATTCCGCAAACAGATGGATGCGAAGTTCGAAAGCACTGCCAAGAAGATGGTGGGCAAGATCGGCAAAGGGGTAATCACTACCGGTGGTGTCGCTCTCAGCTTTTTCATCGTCGCTAATTACGCTTTCGGTCATTCCCCTGATATACCGGTTGAGGCTGATTCTCTGCCGGCGGCTAAAGATCTCCGCAGGGAAAATCGTCGGGCTCTGGAAGAAGAGTTGATCAAAACCGGCGGTGAGAAAGAACGCTCCACTTTGGTGCCACCTTTGCCGGGACAGGCGCGCATGGAAGATAGTCTGGCGGTGCTTTCCAACAAGCTGCCCTTCAATGCCTCCTTGCGAAAAGAGCTGGAGACGGCCCTTAGAGAGCCGGAAAAATTCTTGAAGGGCGACGAGCACAAGAAGCTCAGAACTTCTCTGTCAGAGGCTCTGGAAAAGGGACTGGTGCGCTCGCCATTGAAAGAAGAGCTCAAGGAGATGCTGAAGGAAAATAAGATCACGCCGACTTCGCTAGGCATTTTGAGAGACGAGTTGTCGCGAGGCATGTTCGATCCAAAGCTAATCAGCAAGCATTTGGAAGCGGAGAAAACTCAGGCTCCGCCCAAACCGAAGTTCGACAATCAAGCCCAGGTAGAAGATTTACTCGCTGCCGATCGCCGTCTGTTGAGACTGCCTTTTGACCCCGCCTTGAGAAGACAGCTCGAGTCATCGTTCTCGGAGCCTCGCAGGCTCGATCTCGACCACCTTCGCGACAAGCTCTACGTGGCGGCCAACAATCTGCAAGTGCGTCCAGAGCTGCGAGAGCTGCTCACGCAGTATCTCGATGGCGATATCAAAGCCGACGATCTTGCTAAACTTCAGACCGAAGTGAAGAAAGGACTGTTCAAACCCGAGCTCATCGAGAAGGCGCTGGAAGCTAAAAACAGACCTGGTTCCGACGATTTACTCAGGGTCAATCTGCAACACACGTTGAAAGGCTTTCTGCCTGTGCTGCGTGCCGGCTTGATGGAAGATGATCTGGCCGACATAGCAAAGCGAACTCCGGAAGTGGCAGGCAAACTGCCCTTCAACCCGGCTCTTAGAAAAGTACTTTCGCAAGAACTCAGCAAGCAGTTTAGAGAGCTTGGTATCAAAGACGATGTCGTCAAGCTCATCGAATCCAGCCAGCTGGAGAATGCTTTCCGCAAGATGACGCAGGAAGATCTGGAAAAACTAAGCCAGTCCAAGATAAAACTGCCTGAGGAAATGATTGGCCAGATCAAGGAAGGTTTATCGAAGGACCAGTTTCGCCCGGAATACAAAGAGTTTCTGGAGAAGCTTACAAAAGGCGAGTTGAACGCTTTCGATGCGCTCAGTCTGGAGGCTGCTATGGGCCTGCGTTCGAAGACAAGCGGACTCTATAAGCCTGATCTGGTCAAAGCGATTCTTGAAAAAGAGATGGAGACAAAAACCTGGGGACCGCTCAGCCAGGCGGCTTACGCCAACATGGTGCGGTATGCCGAAGCTGATGCCAATGTTCATTATCGCTTCCTGGGCAAAGAGCAATTCCGCTATCTGCCTGCCGACGGTCCCATCAAGATACCGCCTGGCATGAGCTTCGAGCAGTTTCAAAATGAGCTTGCCACAGGACAGCGTCGAGTGAAGCTCGAGCTCAATACTGATAATCCGCCGACGCGCAAGGATATGGAGAAGATCTATTCCGTCTTGAACTGGAATAGCGAAGCAAAAAAAGTCAAAGAAGCCGGCTTCAAGGAGCGCGATTATCGAGAGCTCGAAGGGCTTTTGAAGCGAATGAACCGACCGGAATGGATTCCTCGCGAAAAGATTCACGGCGATAGCCTGGCCTGGGAACGCCGTCTCAAAGAGGTGGCGCCGATCGCCAGTACGTTCTCGCAAGTGGATGGCACCGAAAAAGCGATCAAGAAAATGATCGAGATGCGGCGGGAGAAACCAGGCTGGTATGCGCAACTGTTCAACGATACCACCACAAAGACGACCTGGATGGATGATGCCATCAAAGATCTGGAGAAGCTCCAGGACGAGCGTGGCATGGCTGTTCCCAAAGATCTATTCGAGACGCAAAACAAGCGCGATCGTATAGCCGCATTGCAAGCCTGGCTCGACAAATACCAGGACAAAGCGAAAGATCAGTATCTCAAGATCATGGACAGCGTCGAGCAAAACCGCTTCGTCATTTACGGCGACCGTCCGAAAATAGCCGGGTTCGATCCGGACAAGGGACCGAATGGCCAGGATTACAATCTGGTTCGTGATAATTTCTGGACCAAGAAATTGCCGGGCAACAAGTGGGAGATTCGCACTGAGACAGAGTATGCTCAGAGTGAGTGGTATAGCGTCTACGATTGTCCGCTTCTGTGTGGCTCTGCCGGCAAGGTAGTCAATCACGGCAACAAAGATCCGATGATTTGTGATGACGGGGAGCTGATTCCTGTCTTTGAACCCGGAGCCGGTAAGCTCTTCCTCGTCGAAGTGCAGAACTTAGGATCGTACAAATTCAGCGAGGCTTCTGCCTACTATGCTGCTCTTGCAGCTGAGGTCGGCGTCGATGCGGCGATGACGTATACAGGAGTGAAGGGACTCCAGTATGCCGGCAAACTCACCGTCAAAGCCGGACAGCTCGCCACCAAAGAGGCGAGCAAACAGTTGATGAAGCAGGCCGTGAAATCAGCGCTCGCCGGCGTCATGGAGTTGACTCTGGGCGCCAGCGGTCCGTGGTTGCACACCGCAAAGGCCCGATACGAGTCGGACGTCGGCAAATGGCTCAATAAGCGGCGAGGTGAAGCCTTTGTCGTTATGGCCGGTTACAGCCTGGTTTCGTTCGGCAAGAATTCTGTAGCCTGGGCCGGGAGGCAAACCGGCATGCTGTCTGCCGCTCCAAAGGCTACCGATCTTCTCGTCGGGCAGGCAAAAGCCTGGAAGGATTTGAGCACCATGGGCAAAGCCGGCCGGGTGCTGGAGACCGGCCAGAGTCTGGGCACTCAAGCTTACTTTCTGGGACTGTCGGGCAGGGAGTTCATCAGCCTGACCGGGATGAAACAAGGGATCTTCGGCGACGGGAAGGGCGACTCGCTGGAGAACACTCGCACCAACTTCATCGGGCGCAAAGCGCGTGAACGGATAGCTGCTATTGAAAACCGGACCGGTTCCGAGATCTTCGCCGACGAAAAAGGGGGATCGAAACAGGCCGATTATGGTAAGCACTTTCTTTTGAGCGAAGGAAAAGCGCTTGCCTCCGGCAAACCGAAAGATACTGCCGATGCCATCAACAAGACGATGGTAGATGCTGCCTCCGTTCTTCGTCTCGATTCCAAAGATAAAACCCGCGAAACGGTGGTCACCAAACTCGGTGACACCTATAAGAATGCAAAGTCTCAGGAAGAGAAGCAGGCTGCCGCCATTGCGCTCCTGGATCTGAGTCGCAAAGGTGGCGCAATTGATCACAACGCCTCTATAGGCGGACATAAAACGAAAGACCTGCTCGATTTCCTCACCAGGGAGCAGGCTGAGGGTAGTCCGGAAAGACGGATCACTGCCGCGAAAGCGCGTTTTGCTTTTGAGGAAATTCCCGGGCAGGACTATGCTGGAATTTGTGACACCCTACTGAAAGACACGAGCGCCTCGACTGATGTGAAGATGCAGGCGATAACCGGTCTGGGCATGAGTATGTGGGCGGCTCAGGACGCCGAGAAGAGCTTCGAAACCGCGGCGGAATTCATGGAGTACTGGAGTCGCAGCCATGGTCGTTCCGCAATAGAGTTGCAAGAAAGGCTTACGGCAATCGCCAACGGTTCATCGGGTGAGAACAATGCCGACCTGCGAGCTTTCGCCGGCAACGTGCTGTTCGCGCTTAATCGTCACGATACCTCCGATCGAGCCTTTCTGCTTGATAGCGCCTTTCGCGACTGGGCAGCCGGTCGTTCTAAAGGTGACGGTGAATACGCTAAGGCGTTCGTCCAAGAGATGCGCAAGGACTTAGTCTTCACACCTCGGAACAATCCCACTGAATATGCCGATGCTCGATCGCATCAGTTGATGGCAGCCACCGTACTTGGTACCATTAAGAATCCCGGTCTGTCTGAGACCGAGTGGAACCTTGCCCAGGATGAGGTTAATAATGCGCTTGCCGATTGCGTTAGCTTCCGAGCACCGGATGTGGCAGTGCAGGCGTTGTCTCGATTAGGTGGCGATCGTCTCAAATCTTTGCCACGAGACGTTCAGGACAGAGTCCGGATCAATGCGGTCAACATCTTGCGGATGGAAAACAGCAACGATCCGAATCTGGGCAACCCGCTCGCCTGCAAATTGGCGCTTCTGGAAATGTTGCCCAACATCCTCACGCATGCCTCTCCGTCGCAGCGCCAGCATGCCGTCGCTTCCGTGACGAGCCTGCTCAGACAGGGCGACAAGAACTATGCCGGAAGCAGCCCTGAGTTGAGAATCGCCGCTGTCCATGCGCTTGCGTCGATGGGCGACAGGGGTGGCGAGCAGGTGTTGCGTGACATGCTTGTATTCAAAGACGACGAGCCGGTTGAGCCCTCAGCAGATGTTCGTATTGCTGCTCTGCAGAATCTTCATCGCATGATCCTGCCTGAAAACCGTGATAACAACGAGAAGTTTAAAGCCTACCTCAAAGAGTATAAGGCGAAAGAGACCGATCCCAGAGCCAACCAAATAGCAGAAGCTCTCAGCATTATTCGCGAGATTCGTCCCATTCCTCGCGACGGCGACAAAGAGACGGAACGGCGTGAGGTGCGGTATTACGACGAATTTGGTACACCCGATCGCCTCCACATGTCGATCAATCGTTTTCTCGATCAAAATTTCGCGAAGCTTAATAAGCAAGATTATGACAAGAAGATAGCCGAAAATTCAAAGAGCTACGACAGCACATTTGGTCTGCTCTCTTATGCCAGCGATACCTGGGGATGGCAGTGGAAACATGGACACTGGGCTCCTGGTCAGGGCAAAGGAGCCGTGGAGTACAATCGCGACGAGCGTGAACGAATCTCCTCTGAGTATGTCAGCGACATGTATCGCCTGACCCGTTGGGCTAAAGGTGATTTTAAGAACGATAAGCTGCCCGCCAACGAAAAAAATATCAAGGACGAGGACCACAGGCTGGATGTCCAGAAGCAATCGATCCGAACGCTGGCGTATCTTATTCGTCACAACGGCAACGCCGATCCTGGAGAGCACGCCAACGGACCAGGCGTCATGTATCCCGATATCGGCGAAATTCCGATGGTCGATTACAAAGGCAAGAACTTCCTGCGCGATCTGGACAGAAATGAGTGTACCTCAGTGGCGGCCAAGGCTCTCGCTGACCTCTGCAAGCCCGGTCAGGGCGATGGTGTACGCGTGCAAGCGTCGAAGTATCTAATAGAACTGCTCAAGAACCCTGATATCAGCCCTCAAGCGAGATTGCAACTTGCTCGTGGGCTCAACAATCTTTACGACTTCTCTGCAGAAAACCTGAGGGCAACTGATCATTCGCAAGCGATCATCAGCAAGGAAGAGGCTGCTCTAATAACAGCGGATGCTTTGAAGGCACATCGCGCCGGACGTTTGCCGGAAGACGAGAGGGAGCCTTCAGATTCTGAAGAGAAAAAGCGTTGGCAAAGAGAGGTCGAAGCCAGCAGAAATGTTCAGGATGAGCTTATGCTCGGATTGGTCTGGACTCACGAGAATCGGCAAGTGAAGCGGGTTATCGAAGACATAATCACGAAAACCAAGGACGATAATCTCAAGCGCAGAGCTGAGCTCATGTTGGATAGAACCTTGGGTGTGGCGGTCAGGGAGCGAGAATACAGTCGCGGAGAGAGGGCTCTCGAACCTGGCAAATCTCCTTCCGATCGAGCCAGGCAGGTGCAGGAATCTCTTGACGCGGTGCGTGATGGCGCCAGCGCCTACGAGACTGTCGAGCATATCTTCAGAGCAACATTCGGACGTGGCTTCGATGAGAAAGATGAGCGGCTACCTGTTCTGACTGCAGCGCTCAATCATAACGACGAGCTTATTCGATGTGCAGCGGCATTCGCGCTCACTTCTTCTCATGCGCGCAAAACCATACCGGGCAGCCTGCAGGGACAAGCGATCAAGACCCTGGCCGACCTCTCCAAACATTCGACCAATCCGCATGTGAAGTCAGAAGCAAAGATCAAGCTGAAGGAGTTGACCGTCGAATCGAATCGCGCCTACTTCCAGGCCAAGAGCAAGTCCGATAAGCCCGCGGCTACGAAAGAGGAGAGGGACAGAACAGATAGTCTCAAGAGACGCTTCGACTTTTTCGAGAAGCTGGACACTGAGGCGACAAAAGACAGGCAGGGAGTTAAATCGATTTTCTACGAGTGTGCAACGGGCCCTCAAAACGCTTCCATACCTCAAAGGACGACGGAACTCAAGAACCTAGTGGAGGGCAAATCAACAGGCGATCCTGTGCGCGCCATTTTTCGAGCCTGCCTATCGCGAGGCGACGAGCCGGAATTGAAGGCTCAGGGGCTTTTCAACGCCAGGGAATCGGACGAACGAATTCCGTTGCTCAGGCAACTGGCTGAGTCGAGCGACGAGCGCACGCGTGTTGCTGCCAATATGATGTTGGCTCGCTTCGCGCCAAGCGTGACCGATCGGGCGGCATCGTTCAACGCGCTGGCAAATACGGAGGGCTATAGCGCGTCTGAAGTCTTGCGCATGGACGTAGGCAAGGAGCTTGACGGCTTGACGACTGCGTTTACGCAACAGCGCTTCGGCAATCTCAACTTGCATGAGAAGGTCAAGTCAGCACGGGACAATGTCGTTAAGGCCAAGGCTCTGGACGCGTCATTATCCAAGCCGCCGTCCGAACTGAAACCGGATGAGCTCAGGAAACAGATCAAGGATTTGTGCGGCTTCCAAAATCCGATATTGACGCCGGACGATCCGCGAATGAAGGTGATTTTAAAAGCCACTGATTATGGTGACATAGATAATCTGGAGCACAAAGAGATAAGACGAATTGCCGTCCAGGCAGTGCTGGAATCGCACGCCGGGCGCTTCCGCGAAACCAGGCAGTTCATCGAAATGAACTCTATGCTGGAGACGAGTTACAAACTTACCCAGGAAAAATATCCAGGAGCACAGGCGGACAAGGTGCCGGAAGTGAATGAAAAGCTATCGCTCATGCGAGACGGCCACACCTTCAGCGGTCAGTATTATTTGCAAAACGAGCAGCCCTCATTCGCCAAGCACGAATTCCAAAAAGCGCTCGAGTATGAGAATCGCCGGACGCCGCGCGACAAGCAAGGAAAGTTTCAGCCCTCGGCGCAAGCGAAAATGTTGACGTCCACAATCGACAATTTGAAGACCGCCTCTGCCGATCAGGAAACTTTCGATCGAGATAAGAGGCGGAGAGTCAGCGAAGAGCATGCGAGGAATTCCGAAGTTCGAATCGCAGACGTCCTGACGACCTACCCGCAACTCAAAGAGATAGCCGAAGCCGGCACGACGACGGACGCCGCGGTCGAGTCCCTCGATACGAGGACGACTCAGCTGCTCAAGGACGGCAAGTATTCAGAGGCGCGTGATTTGCTGGTGGCATACAACAAGCTGCTCGAAGCATCAGATACCACCGGTAGTTACAACCACGGCAAGATTGTGAGCACCTACACGAGCGCAATCTACGACCTGGCCAGCAAGGGCAAGGCGACTGAGGCTTTGGACGTAACCGACGAAAGCACGAGATTGGCTATCCGAGAGGATGAGATCAGGATGCGACACGGCTCCAACCGTGAGCCGGCAATTAACGCGCAAAGAGATATTGCTCGGGAAGTTTTACACAGCTTCAGAAGCCCATCGACTAAAGCCGCTCCCGAGGATTTGCAACGGTTGAGCGGACGTCTTGCTTCGCTGGAGAAACAGATTGATCAGAT
>CAZISK010000131.1:0-12284 GCA_964541355.1 uncultured Candidatus Obscuribacterales bacterium | reverse complement strand
CTAAAAAACAAACACCCCCCTTAATTTTATAAATAACCGGTTTCCAAAAACACCCTAAACATAAAAAAAAAAAAAAAAAAAAAAAAAAAAAAAAAAACCAACCTTCTTGATCGGAGGCGCCGTAGAGTCTCATCCTTCAGATTGAAACACCTAGTGCGCTTGCCTAAAGCGTATGTCCAAAGCGTTTGCCTAACGCATTTGCTCTCGAGATTGTTGCGATTGGAGTTGACCGGTTGCTGTTGGATGTATTGCTTAAGGAAAGAGACAGGTAGGTAACTTTATCTTGCAGGCTAGCAACACTGAGTCGGAGCGCTTCTCTGAAATGAATTGGTTTTTTGAATTAATTCAAAGCGACTTTCCCTGTTTACCCAAAACCACTTTGAGCCTCTGTTGTGCCCCGTCTTCAAACTTTTTCGAGTAATACTTGCTTGCGATAACTTCCCGAAGTCGCTTTTCTGCCAGACTCCAATGTCCCAGGAAGTAGCTGCATTCGGATGAACACCAGAGAGATCCCCAGTAAACGCCGTTTTTTTCATGCTGGAACGTGGGACACTGCAAGGCATCATCAAACCTCCGCTCCGCCTCTCTATATATCTCGGGGCTGCGCTGGTGCTCTGCAAAACTCTGCAAATACTTTCCATAAATGTATGAGGCTGTCGCTACATCGAGAGACTCTGCGCCAAGCTGCTTAGTCAGCACCTTCAACGCATTCTCAAATTTCCCTTTGCCCCAATCGAGGTTAGCGTGCCGGACGGCGAAGTGACAAATCAGACCGTAGCCTTCTTCCGTGAGTGCCTGTTGATCTCTGAGCACCTTGCCGCTCAGCCTGTGGTCCAGGAAAAAATCAAAGGCATTCTGGATCGCGACCTGCTCATCCGCTGTATTGTGCAACCGGCAATTCGTTTTAGCAATGAGCCGGTACACATGGAAGATTGTCGCAACATCACTTTGTTTCATTCGCGAAGTTTCGTGCTTAGTTGCCGTGCGGGCGAACTCAAGCGCTTGATGGTAATCTCCTTTTGCGAACGCAAGCTCGGCCATCCCGATTTGTGCCAAACCAACCAAGCTTTCGCACGCCTTTGGATCTGTTTTATAACTGGCGATCACGGACTTGTAGATGTCTGAAGCCTTAGACTTCTCTGCGCGATTCTCGTAGATGCGCCCTAACTGCAGTTGGACCGCCAGCCGAAACGTCAAATCCATCGGCACATCATCCTTCAAGATCCGCTTGAGACACTTTTCGGACTTGTCGTAGTTTCGGAGATAGTCACATTCAAGATTAGCCAGGTTGACTAAAATATAGTACAACTTCGTGGATTTGTGCTTCTCACAGAGTTCAAGCGCTTCCTCAAGAATTGTCTCGGACTTTTTCGGATCTGTAAAGGCAATGCAGTATGCGAGATCCAGCATTGTGTCAATTGTCTCGTCAATTCCCTCAGGCAGATAGATCCTTTCAATCAACAGAGCCCTTCGCAAATGAGGCTCGCCTTCTTGAGGATAACCCTGACTAACGAATACAGTTCCAAGCAGGTGGAGGGGGCTCGCGAGTGACAAATCTTTGTCACCATATTTAGTGCTCAGCTGGGAAATCGAAGTCTGCAGTAGTCGCTTAGCCTCAGAATACTCTGAAAGTAATACCAAAGTCCGAGCGAGATACGCTTGAGCTTCGTTAGTATCTGCATGCCTGGGACCATAGACTCTCGTAGTCAATTCGTACCATTGACGGCAAACCTCAGCCTCTTTTTCCAACAATTTGCGGCGAATCTCTGCCTTATCTTCGAAATCATACTGCAATTCGAAGATACGAGCCTGTGTCTTGAGCGTAGAGGCCAGTTTGATATCCTTTGACGAGCATGATTTGCACTCTTCGAACGCCAACTCGACCAGTTCTTGCGCTCTGGCGAATTCGTTCTGCTCAACCATGCTTCTGCATCTGTCTATGTAGGCTTCCCATCGAAATTCCGGTGACGAGCTTTGGCAAGCCGAAACGACACTGGCGATGCCGGCCAACAGCAGAGTTTTTATGACTACGTTTCGAAACGAGATAACCATATTGCCTCTGGTACGCGCTGTCATACCCGGCAACCAACTCAATCCGCCGCCTCGAGTTTGTACCCAACACCGTGGATGGTGCGCATCAAAGACTCCGCTCCAAGCGTGTGGCATTTCTGCCTCATCCTCATGCTCCTGGACGTCTTGAGCAGACAGCTCTGGTTGAGCTTGCTCGCTGTCAGTGCCCTGTCTGTCCTCGCATCGGCAAACTTTGCTTCGGAAAATCCACTGCGTGATAGATCCCTGCCTTCCGGCTTCAAGCGGGTTGTTGCAAATTCTACAAAACTGAAGCTTGGCTGGGACGACGAACTTCTTCTCCATCGCCTCGCAACTGCAAGAGTTCCAATCAAAAATCCATCGACTGAAAGATCCTGACAAACGAGTACTTCGTTTTTTGCAAACTGAGCAAATCTCAAATTCCGGAGTCACTAAGAGCTCCATTCAGAATAGGTCCAGCTCGATTATATTCTATGCACACGCGGGTCGCAACGAGTGCGTATGAATGTCCGCACAAAACGACAGCTTCAAAATCCGCTGTGCTGCCACCCGACTTCCTGAGATTTGATCCCTGATGGTTGGATGCTCGTTTGCCGCACTTTACCGCCGTGCTTTCAATGCTTCGACAGCAGTCGCGATTGCCAATCTCGGTGCCGGGGTATCTGTGATCGCATTTAACATGACGAAGTCGTGTATTGTTCCAAGACAGCGAAGTGCTGAAACCTTAATTCCCGCCTGGCTCAGTTTATGAGCATAGGCTTCGCCTTCGTCTCGGAGCACATCATGTTCTGCGGTGACAACCAAAGCTGGTGGCAGACCCTTTAGTTGATCCACGGAGGCTTGCAATGGGCACGCGGTGATTTTCTTGCGATCGTTCTCATCGGGTGCGTACTGGTTCCAGAACCATATCATCGCTTCACGCGTCAAGAAGTGGTTCTTCGCGAATTTCTGATATGACTCATTATCGAAGTTGGCACTGGTCACAGGATAAAAAAGAACTTGAAAATCAATGTGAGGACCACCGCGCTCTTTCGCGAGCAGGGTCGTTGCGATAGTCATGTTGCCGCCGACGCTGTCGCCTGCTACGACCAACTTCGATGCATCCAGATTGACTATCCAACCAAAGTTTCAACAGCGCTCGCCTTCCCCTCAGTGCGAAGTAATTGCGCGAATACCTCCAGTTGAGCCTTCGCCACCTCCGACAGCTCACCGCTATTCGGCGCATACATAATCCCAACGACACTTGTGGTCTTGTCCTTGATTTTGCCGGCAACCGAATCTTTGACAGGGTTACCCAACGGCGTGTCTGTTTCGCCGCTGCACGCGCACATCAATCCTTGCAGATCGATGTCCTGCCCGGCAGCATTGAACACGTACCTTTCACCCTCTCTTCCATAGCGCAAAAGCAGCGTACCGCCGATCGCCTCAGCATCAAGCAGACTGATAGGAAGCCCTGTCATCAGCGAAATATAGTTGTTAATATCGACAAGGTTATTGATAACAGGAAAACGCTCCTCCCGAGCGGCTTGTGCCAGATACTCGCTGGCAGGCTTATTGCGACCGCTCGGTTTGAATCCGCCACTCTTGAGAAGGTTGCGAACGGTTTCCTTCACGGTAATCGGAAATTCCTGCGACTTGCGCTCACCGACAAGTTGATCCAACAGAGCTTTCAAACTATCGCTTGTCGGTTCGACGGCGACCCCGTGAGCAACCGCCACAGCCGCCATTATTCCTCGCTCTTGCAATTCGTTGTTTAGTTTCATCGCTCCATCACGCTCTGAAGTTTGAGATAGATTTTAGCAGCAGCATGCCGATCGGTGGTCGGCAGCATTGTCTTCATTCCTCCAGATTTACCGTACGTTACATGGCGAGACGAACAGGTGCGTGAGGCGTTGACCAATCGACCTTCCGAAACCTACGGCACAACAATGAAACACGTCGAGTGGACTCGATGGTCTTGACGTCGACCATATCGCGCCTTCATGCTTGCCCTTCTTCGAACGTGTATATTGATACGAATATAAACTGCTGGAGGTGTCAGGTGTCTAGCAAAATCAGTTCAATAATTGCCGCCGTCGTCTTGTTTTCATTCAGCTCCACGATCAGCGTGGCTGTCGCCCAGACTGCTGGAAGTGGTGCGAGTTGGTATACCAACAAGCAGCACAAATTCAAAGTCCTGTTCAAAGGCAATCCTAAGGTCAGTACTCAAGCTGGTCCTCAGGGAACAGTCACCGACACCTTCACATACGCCGACAAAGATGGCGCCACCATGGTCGGTATCACATCGCTTCCCGGTGTTCCGTTAGGCAGCACTCTCATTAACCGCAGCCTGGAAGGCGCATGCGATGGTGCCATAAGGACCAGCAATTGCGTCGAGACCGGCCGCAAAGCCTGCGTGCTGCAAGGCTACCCCGGTCGTGAACTGACGGCAACCATCCCTGGAAAAGGGTTGATGAAGGCGCGCATCTATCTCGTCAACAAAAGGCTATTTCAACAGATCGTAGCTGGCGTACCCACTTTCGTAGACTCTAGTTACGCAAAAGACTTTTTGAAATCTTTGTCGGTTCAATAGCTCAGCGACAGACACGAGTCCGCCTACTGAAGCTCCAGGGTGGAGCCCGGTTTCGAATACCATCTGAGATTTGAGGCTGCTTATAGATGTAGGTGACCAAAAGTTAGTTTTCTCATCGAACTGTCTGACACAATCCATTAATCGATTATCGTCTTAACCAGATCGGAGGGAAAAGGTCTTTGCTTCAGAAATAATCATGATTTAAGAATCTCTTGGCAACTTCTTCATCCTGCAAAGGGCATGATATTCGCGTAAGTCAAGCCGAGTTCAGAAACAACCATGCCAAAATCAAACACTGATGACCTCACTCCTGACCAATTCGCACAACTAAGCGTCGGAGACAAACTTCGTACCATCAAAGACTACTTCGACGACAGCATGTTCAAGGCGCCGTTAACCACAGATCGTGAACGGATGCGCGAGATGCTTAGAGAAAAGCTCGGTACTGAAAAAATCTTGTGGTATGGTCAACCGGATCCGGAGATAACAGCAAGCCGAAGCAGCCGCACTTTCTGGTGGATCACTGCCCTTGTACTTGCAGGGATAACCATCTTCGTTGTGCCGGCGCAACCATCCTTCCTGATTGGCAAGATCGTACTGGGAGCGCTGACACTCCTGACCTTCTATTGGGGAATCAAGTCACCGAAGTTCGAACGTCGCATGGCACAGCAGACACTATATGCGGTGACGGATCGTCAGGTTGTTGAAATGAAGTGTGCAGATGACAAGCCAGTCGGCACCACGGTAAAGTGGTTCTTGTTTCGACATGAGAAGGCGATACTCGTAGAACCTGTGAAGCAAAAAATCAATAATAGCATGAAAGCCCACGATGTGATTTTTTCAGTAGTCGAAAGTGAGGATTCACGCTCCGAGTATAAGTTCAAGGCAATCGTAGACGCTGACAGCGCGATTACCGCACTGCAAAAATTGCGTACCGCCAAGAATGACGACTAACTGTTCTTCTTGATTTTCATCATTTTGCCCGCAATTCGCTGCTGCAAAATATTGAGGCGCGAAGTACTTCCGAAAACGCACTGGGCAATGCGACTCTGTTCCGCGGTGTCCATGCCTATATTGGCACTCGCGCTTTCCATTGCTGATCGAACTAGTTGAGCGACCCTGCCGATCTCCTGAATCTCATCAGGGCAATGCGATGTAAATTGTTCTAAAAACTGTTGTTCCAAACTCTCAATCATTCGCAATTGGTTGTTTAGCAATACCGGCAGCACTGCGCTGCTCTGAGCAACCTGCCGCAGTAGTGCTTCACCATTTCCATCGTGTACGTTGTCCTGTAATTGCTTATGAGATTGCTCGATCGCAACGATCGCTTGTCGGACCTGGTCGACGACCTCGCGAAGAGAAAATTGCTGGCTATCAGCATGAGTGTCAGCATGCAAATCTATTCGCGACATATCCATCAGGCTACCTCATATTCGAAAATCAAATCTATCATCGCACAAACACCACCGATTGAAAGGATTCTCCTGACTGAATTAGACTGAAACTGTCAGGCGCGATATGATCACAGTCTCTTCCGCGACTACCGGGTGCGCTAATGAAACCTTGCAGACATTTACTCATGCTTTTTGTGGCGACGATGTTTACCTGCCAACAATATGCAACTGCACAAAATCTGGATGTATCGAGCTGGAAAGTGGTTGATATCGCTAATTCTACGATGTCGATAAAAACGCCACCTGGTTGGACCGCAACAACTGATTCCGCCACTGGGCGTGTCGATGTAAGGAATGAGGGCGGAGCAAGTTTGTCCGTCGTACCTTTCTTCATCGCGGGTCAAACAGTAGAATCTCTCAATCCAAAAAATTTCTTCGAGCTTTTCATCAAAGCATTCGCGCCTCAGGAAACGTGGTCCCAGCCATCAGCCGTAGGAAACAATGCGTTCCGAGCTACCTACAAGAACGACGCCGAGAGCGCAAGTTCCGCAATCGTCTTTGCTCCCGCACCAAATGGAGTGGCCGGACAAGTGGCGGTGGCGAAGGTGCCGAAGAGCGCATCTGATGTCAATCAAGAGTTTTTTGGAGCGATGTTGAGCTCTATCCGATACAAGATGCCTGCAAATAGTCCTGAGATGGCATCTGCACCGACCAATTCATCAGCACCACCAACAGTGGCACCCAATAACGAAGCGGCAATGGAATCAGACGAAGATGAAGGAGATGAAGGAGATGACGGTGGTGACGGCAGCAGCGGCAGCAGCGGCGAGTCAGCCGCGCAATATCAATCACCCCAGAGCGATACACCTTCGCAGAGCGAAGAGCAGAACACTGCTCAGTCCAGCCCCCCTTCTTTCCAGCCTGAACAAGCTATGCAAGAGATGCCGCAACCCCAGGGTGGATTCTCATTCAACGGCTGGACCAGGTTCACAGACCCGGCAGAAAGTTCATTCTCTCTTGACGTGCCTTCCGGTTGGAAGGTATCGGGACGACTCGACAGAGTCAGTGCACTTGATGTTCGTCCATGGGTGAAGGCTGTTTCTCCAGACGACATGGTCACTGCATTCATCGGTGATGGAAAAATCTCACCTTGCACCATGCCTACTGCAACAGGAAATGCGCTTGGCTTTCGAACGGGACGCAACTATAACGGAACCGTAGTCCTGCCCTACATTCCTGCACGAAAATTCGCAGAGAAGTACGCTAGATCCAACCTCGACAAATTCATAAGCAACATCACAGTAGTTGAAGAACACTATCATCCGGATGTAGCGCTCGCAGTCAATGGTACCGTCGGCGCGACCCATTCTGAAGCTGCGTCGATCAAGCTTACCGGCATGTACGGCAGCATACCCGCCGTCGCCTATTACCTCGCCGTCACGAAAGCGACCGTCGCACACGGAACAGGCATGTGGTGGGTGACCAAGCTCGCCGGCGTAGTTTGTCCTGCCGATCGTGATGCCGAGGGCTTGGGCGTAATTTTGCACATGCTTCAATCCTTTGAGGTCAATCAGGATTGGTCTAGCAACTCGTTGCGAAATACGGCAGCGGTCTCGCGACACTATACGCAGGTCAGTCAACAGATTTCTCGCTCGATCTCGGATCGATACTGGAGCCAACAAGCACACAACGAACGCATGAACCAGGCATATTGGAATAGACAGGCTTCACAAGATCGGGCAGCCAACAACTTCTCCAATTACATCCGAGGTGTAGAGAACGTCCAGGATCCAAACTCAGGACAAAAGTATCAAGTCCAATATGGTCCACAGGCTCACTACCTCGATCCAACCGGCAACTATATCGTCGGCGGAGACAATGGCGCGCCTGGTCCGGATTGGAGTCAACTGATGTCGGTTCCATAAATCTGACTATCGTGGTTGCCCAGGTATTCGACAAACGTTTCACCCTCGAGACAGCTGGCGCAGACTGACTCGCATGGATGAACTAACGGCTTGGACATTTTTGTCACATCCTATCCTCACAATCATCTTGCTGCCTGACCACTGGGAGGAGTCAAGGATGACTGTACAAAATTTCAACCACGTCGAACACCTTAAGACCGCTCCTGATGAGCACCTCCAGACAGATCTCTACGAACAGCTAGACATGTCCGGATTTACTCGAAGCTCCAACAGCATTGCAGGTTTATGTAGTGTGGAGTTCGGTGATTCGGAGCCAACCAAGGGCAAAGAGGAAAAGAGTGATGACCGACCAAAGAAGGAGGGCAACGATAAGGCAGACGAAAAAGGAAGCGACAAGGTCGAATCGCCGGAGGGTTCCACACGGAAAAAGAGACTCGAACTTGAAGAAGCGATTAAGAAAGCCGACGAAAGAATGCCGGCTAAGGATTTTGACAAGACAATTGCAGAACTTCATCACCTGACGCTCCTGTGGGAAAGTAAACAGACCGGCAGTCCGTTCCGTCCCAAAAAAGAACTTGATGAGAAGAGCACTGAGATAGATCCTCAAGGTCTGACAAGAACTCAGATGGCAGAGGTGACCACCGCAACAAAGGCGCTATCCGATAAGCTCCTGGCACCGATCGAGGCACGCATGCGCTACGCCAAGTTCCTCGCGGACGCTGGTGGTTTTGCAGAAGCGGAGAAGGTAGCTTTAGAAGCAAGAGAGCTTTCCGAGAGATTTGCTAAACCAGCGAAGATAACGGAACACATCAAAGTGTCGCCTATCGAAATTGAAAAGCAAGGCTTCCAAAATTCCACCATCGCAACGGGATTTGGGTTAAGTCAAATTAATCCCTTGAGGAGCTATCCATTTGCAGACAGTTTGACCAACACCAATGTCTTCCTTGCCAAGCTTTATTTAGGTGCTGATGTCGACTGGACCAAAGGCGCACCGGAAAAGCTTGGTGATGGCAGGTTTTTTGATCCAGTGAAGGGATTTGAGGCAGCAGAGAAAGCAAGGCAGTCAGCAGCAGATGTTCGGGGTTACCTATTGGATCCAAGAGTTAATTTGATGGCTGAAATTCAAAATCTGTACAAAGCAATGAACAGCGTATTTCAAGAACCTGATTCATTCAAACTTTCGGAACGAAAGAATTCCGATGGACAAAAATTCGATCCGGAACGAATCAAGGAAATTCGCGAAAAACTGGTAAAAATCTGGCAGGATCCAAACAATTCGTCATTTCTTAATCAAAAGGATACGGGCGAATCGCTGATGAGGGACCTAATGATAGTGCCATTAGGCGTCTGGAGAAGCCGTCCCTACGCTCCGCCGCCACCGGTCAAAAAGTAGCCATCAGTTGTTACACGAACTCTAGAAACTGCTCGGAAAGAAACCGTTAAAATCCGACCCGACCATACCACCGGTAGCCTTCGCCGGGTGAGTCTTTTCAGCCAGAACTTTCCCTAGATCTGTAGACTCGCAGGAGCGGCGTACTTTTTCGAAGTACGTCGCCTCTCGTCCTCTCACGACAAGCACCGAGCATGGTGCCTTTTCGGCCACCGATTCCGACACGCTGCCGTGAATGAGCTTGCTGATCCCGGCTCGACAATGAGAGCCCAGAACAATCAGATCGATTGGCCATTGCGTTGCAGCGCCAACAATTCCAGCGGTCGGCTCTCCTTCAACAACCGTGAAGGGAACGGCAGCTCTGTCCGTCCTTTCCGCGAACAACTCACTCCAGGATTGACTCAGATGAGCCACCCGCGATTGCTCGTACTGTTGGCGTAACACCAGTTCGGATGCTTTCTCGACGCTCATCAAGCGAGAGTCGACGCGAGAAGGTGCCTCATCTACCACAGAGAGAATGAAGACTCTTTTACTGCGTACCCAGGTTTGTTGAGACAACCACTCCAAGCAAGCCGAGGAGCTCTCGGAGTTATCGGCGGCGACCAGTACATTGGTAACTTTCTCTGCCCTGTCTCTCAATATCGTTACCGGGCAGGTCGCCTTAGAGAGCACGGACTGACTAACACTTCCAAGCAGAACTCGTTCCAGCCCACGTCTATCGTGTGTCCCGATGGCTATCAGGTCCGCCTGCCATTGGGCCGCCATAGCGACAATCGAGTCAGCCGCCGGTCCATCTGCGAACAGCGTCTCTATCGCTAACGCCCCATCCAACGCGATACGGCGGGAAAGTATGTCAGGAGCGTTATCCGCACCGGCTTTACCCCCACGCACATGGACAAACCTGACTCGGGCGCCACGCGCCATATCGCTCAGGCGCAGGTGTTCTACCGCTACCCTGGAGCACTCCGAGTTGTCTATAGGTACAAGAATCTTCATCGTCAGAGGATACCACAGGCTGGAGACGACCACCGGCCCTCCGGTTACAGATCGTATTTTCGTACTAATTGCTCCAATAAATTGAAGCTTCCTCAACGAGAAAGCTGAAAGCATGAGGAAATAATGGCTGCCTGCGTGTGTTTTTCCACAGTTTTGGAGATATTTCTAATAAATTTTTGCGGCAAATACGAATAGTGCCGTTGTTTTTCACAAAATCGTCCCAATCTCTCAGTAGAATTTCACAACTAGCTAACGTTTGGCGTGCGAGGAATACTCAATGACGACACTGGCATCCTCCGGACTCTGGGTTCTCGGCGACAGCACCTGCGTCACATCAGGCAGCTTTCACCAGCCTGGCACAGCGCTGGACGCGGTCACCCGGTCGCAGCCGATTGAAAACGGCGTACTAGTCATCAATGGCAAGAACGCCAGCGGACGCATCGGGGTGAGCAAGAACTCAGTTATCACAGGCGCAGTTGTCGACGGGACCGGGGAGACCGGCATCCACGCAGTGTGCAAGCTCTTACTGTTGCCCTTCGCCAACTATAGCGTCCGCCACGCCATCCATCAGGACGTCAGAGACCTCGAACAAGAGTTGAACATGCGATTTGACGAGGTTAAAGGCTTCCTCTCCGGTCCTTCGTCAATTGGGTTGGCAACTCCTTCTCAGCAAACGCTCAAGAATCTCAAGGCACAGGCGCAATCCGGCTTCAATTGGGAGAGCACCAGGCTCAAAGAGAACTGGGAGACCAATTCGATTCCTCCAGAGCAGTGGGAAGATACAGTACTCCGCTCCGCTTCCAAGAGTGCAACCGGCGATGACAAATTGGACCTTGACACCGGAACGTACAACCGAGACTGCACTGAACTTATCTCAAAGATTGAACAGAAAAACACAGTCACTCTCTCGGCCCTGCACTACAAACATTCACCGACGAAATCAGCGGTCGAGCTGGTAGCAGGGCCGCTTCCCGTCAGAAAGGAAAAGCGTGAGCCGATCAAACCTGTTTATATACTTGTTGGAGCAGCTGTGGTTTTCGTGCTCGGTGCCATAATGAGCGTCAATACTTGGGTTCGTCAATCCGCCAATGATGCGGTTGTAGCTGCCGCGCCGATCCTGGATGGCGCACCGCAAGCTTACGCCCAAGGCGGCGAGCCGGCTCCCGAACAGCCAGAGCCATCTCAGACTGCGCCCTATAGCCTTCCGAGCTCGCCACCGCCGGCATCTCCTCCGCCAAATCCCAGCCCACCGGTTCAACAGCAATCGGCAGCGGACACGGATGCAGCGGAAGAACCAGTTGCAGTCGAACGACCAGAACCAGCCAGACCGGTAGCATATGGCGGTCCCGCCGCCCCACAGGTTGGGCAGACGGAAGTAGCTCGCTGGAGCGAAGCGGTCAGAAAGAAACCAGCCGATGCCGAAGCAAGAAGACAATTGGCTCAAGCCTTTCTTTTGGGAGGCGATACTAACTCCTCCATCGAGCAATTTCATGCCGTCATGAGACTTCGTGGCGTCGATGCCTCCGAGATCATCGCCTATGCAGACAATCTAATGGCGTTCGGCAGCAAGGATGTAGCCAGACAGTTCCTGACCAATATCCTCAGAGCCGATCCCGGCAACACAACAATTCGCGCCAGGTTGTCCGAGCTTTCTCGCTAAACTCAAAATAATTCTCGTTGTTAACTAAGGGCGACGCAATGCGCCACCCTCTGCAACTAAATCTCGATCGAAGTCCTTATGGTACAAATTTATCAATCGTGATCGATTGGTTTGCAATACCCTTTGCGACACGATACTCCTTCAACAGCCAATCATTCTTTGCTTCCCACGCACGGCAGAAGTGTCCAGGGTATGTCGTACCCAAAACCTTCTTCGATTTGCCTTTGTATAATATTCCTGACCCTATGCAAAATGGTGGCGCGATTGAACTCCGAGAATTGTCAGATATGCCTCCGGC
>CAZISK010000130.1:0-12296 GCA_964541355.1 uncultured Candidatus Obscuribacterales bacterium | reverse complement strand
GGATGTTTGGTACGGCAAACGCGTTGAAGCAGCTGGAGGCTCTACAGAAGACCATGGCTAATGGCGATCTACCCGCCAAGCTTAACCACGCACTGCGCGAGTTTTGCACAATGAATGGGTCAAATGCGCTGCAAGGCGCTGCTGCGGCTTTCCTGGAACACCAAGTTGGCTATTACGATAAAGATGCTGCTGAGATTGCTGGTCAAGGGTTGGCATTCGTCGACGGAGTCAAGGCTGCCGTTATGGGTCTTCTTTCGTTAAGGGGCGGTAGTATTTCTCACGCGGGGAGCAGCAGGAAGTATGCCGAGTACCTCCGCAAACAGAATCACAAAGTGGAGGAGAAGGGGGGGCATTTCTACGTGATGCTCGAGGGAAATTTTCCAATCAAACTAGTCGAGGTCCCCGACCTCAAAGATGGCAGAGGCTCGAAAGAAACAGGGGCACGTTCTGCCGAAACCGGTAAGACAGAAACTGCAGCAAAGCCTCCGGCGCCACCTAAAGATGTTACCGCCGACAAACAGCCGCACAAAACGCCGGAAAGTCATGTAGATGCAAAAAGCACGAAAGAACCGCCCGGCAAAAACACAGCGGAAGACGCTCTGCGCTGGGGGCGTGAGCTCGCCGAATTACATAAACAGGGAAGACTTCCGGAAGCATACGACAAGGCGCATGTACCTGAAGGTCAACTCCTCTATGTGAGCGACCCCAAAGCAGTCGAAATCGACAGCGCTAAGCTTGCCAGCCCAGGGAAGATCAGTGCGATCGAACTCGGGAAAGTTCTCGATGAGATAAGAACGACCGCAGAGGTAAAAGACGCGCTGGGTCTGCCGAAAGTGAAGGAGTGTACAGTCAAAGTCAAACTACCAAGTGGTGAGACGATCGATGTTTTTAAAATAGAAAGTGCGATGAGAAGCGGCAAACTGACCGGGGCGGACAGTGATTTCGTTTCCAAAAATGCCAATGCACTTCAAGCCATAAGAGAAAATATGATGCTGGCGCGCATGGAAGAGATCTTTCATGTTCGTCAGCTACGTCATGATGGAAAGCCGCTCTCCAAGACTTACGAGCAATACGCCAAAGAGACTGGCGAAAAGATGCATGATCCCGAAGGACGTGGAGGCAGAGCTGTCAAATCGCTGGAGAATGAATTTTTGTTCTTTATGCTGGATAGCGGTTTCCCTCCGGCTCTAATCAGACGATTCGCCGAAAATCATGAATGTAGAAAAACGGCGCTAGAGTACATGGAGAAAAAAGGGCTACTAGGCAGTAAGACTCCTGGCGGTCCTGACCCCAGAAATGGTGGCGCGAAAGATTCTATTGAAGTCTGGCAGCGGTCATTGGAGGAGCTTTCCCGAGGGTGGAAAGACGCGGGCGTTGAAGGCGGCGATATAGCTCAACTCTGGCTGGCCAAAAGCCATTTCGAAGCGGCTCTGGAAAAGCGCACCGCTGAGTTGAAGCCAACCTCCGGGAGCATCGCGGCTGCAAGGCAGCGTGCGCGAAAAGAGGCTGAGGCAGGGGTTGGTTCTCATGGTGAGGCGCTGAGACTTTATGACAGCCAGCGCCGATATACCGAAGCGCTGGCGCTTGCAAAGGAGTTAGGTTTGAAAACATCTGACGTCCTTGATTTGGCAAAGGGCAAGGAAAACGTGGATCGACTGTTGCAGAAGCGTGTCGGGGAGTTGAGTTCCGCTGGTGGGGTTTCAAGAGAATTGGTCGCAACAAAAGCCTTAGCTGAGAAAAATACGGATTTGGCACGGGCGCAGGAACAGTACACTAAAAGCCTGGCTGTTGTTGGTGGCAGAGAGGTGGGCGAGCGAATTCTAAAGGTCTTAGCGGAGCGTCCGACCGAGACCTTGATTCAATCACGTGTAAGGTCATTGAATCTGTTGTTCGAACGAATGGCTCATTTAGCTGGAGTTCCACCTTTAACAGCAACTATGGAAACCTTAGCAGTTGGTTGTGATGGGTTCTACAGACCGGGCAAGGGTGAGATGGGCTTGTCGGTAGAAAAACTCAGCGATCGCGATAACGCACGCAAGTTAGCTATTCCATCACGTCACGAATTCGAGCACTACCTTCAGGATCTCCAAATAATTCGGGCTCTGGCGCAAGGATTGCAAGATGGTGGCGTCGACGTTCGTTCACCAGCAGGCATACGGACACTGCAAGAGATCTATTTCAAGGAGACAGGCTCGAGGCTTGAAACTAAACTTGCCAATCGCGTACTGGGTTTTACGGGATACAAAAACAGCCGTTTGACTGCTTCGGAAATTGCCGGAGCTAAAGAGCTGGCTCTGGCATGGAAAACGGCTCTCAATGACATATCGAGAGTGGCCGATCATATTGGTACGATTCACAGGGAGTCTGGTCATGTAAGCAACTTCAAGACGGCAAAGGAGGTTGTTGACTGGATCGATAATGTTGTGCGAGGTGATCGTTCGGGATTTTGGTTTGGAAGTACCGAACAGTCCTGGCTTGCCGAGATGAAAAAAGGTTTGACTTCCGATCCCAACCAATACAAGTCAGCAATCGCCGAGATAAGAAGGCGTATGGAACAGCATACAAATAGACTCGAGGAAGGCTACGTGAAACGTTATGGAGCTCGGCTCCACGAGCGGCGCGCCCGCGAAAAATCGGGGGAAGGTGCTCCTCCATCAGATACTCCCGCAGTCCCTTTCAATAGAGAGCTGTTCTCTCATGGAGAGAAGGCTCGGCGCAATAGAAAAGTGAGCGAATCGCGCGGAAGCACCGAAAGTGGTGCAGATCGGTCGGAAGGCGGACGAGTTGATAAGCCATTAAGAGTGGCAACTGCCACAGAGATCGACGCCGCGGTTATTGACGCCATAATAGAGTTAGCCAAAAGTAAACCGAAAGAAGATCCTCAGCGGGCAGCGAAAGGTGAGGAACTGGTTAAGGCATATCATGAGGCCTATCAAGAGCTTGGGGCCAGATTCCAAACTCTGGCAAATAGCCAGCTGCTCGAAGGAAAGAGAAAAAGACTGGTGGATTATTCGTCCGAATATCTCTTAGATAATAAGACGCGGTTGCTCAAATCTGTGGAACATACGCCGGAAGTTCATGAAGCCTTGAGCAAATATCTAGAAACACTTGCTGAATCCCGACGGTTAGACAATGAGGTGCGCTCCAATTTTGGACCGTTGCTCGAGAGTATCTCTGAATCAGTCAACAAAAGATTTCGCGCTTTGGGCCTACTTGGAGTGGAGTTCACCATCACGGCGAATCCAGATGTTCACGGCATTCACTATTCAAGTGGAGTAGTTAGTATCAATCCTAAGCTCTTAGCGGAAGGATTCAATAGAAAGTTGGTGGAGACCCTTGGACACGAACTCAAGCACTACGAGCAGCAGATCCTGCTCATTCGCTATCACGCCAGTCTGATCGCGCCTGGCGATCGACAAGTGACCGAAATAGAGAAAAAGGCGATTCAGGAAAAAGCCTCCGTTTCGAGGGAGCAAGTTGAAGCAATCCTGAAGCTGCCTGGCGCTCGCGCACTATCTCTTGATGAGTCCAGGAGAGCTGAAGAGATAATCAAGGCTAAGGAATCTCGACTTGACAAAAAACTTCAAAGAGATGCCAAAAGGCTTCGCGAGAACTTGGCTAATTTCGATACAACATTGATGGCAATGGCGATAAATGTCTCAGGATTGAAAGAGCGTGTTCTTGGGCCAGAAGATATGCTCCCCGTCGACGTTAAAAGTGCGTGGGACCGATATGTCAGAACAGGGGAGCTCGATCAGTCGGGACGAGATTCCATCAAGCGCTTTGTCGAATCAAGACTGAGGTCGCTGGAACGTGAGGCAAATAAGGCATATCTTAACCTGTTTCACGAAAAGGAGGCACGAACGGCTGGAAGAGGCACTGTTGAAGCATTTGATAAAGTAAGGCCAGGTGAAAAGAGCGATACATTTTTGGAATCTCTTTTCAAGAGTGCCAAAAAGAAGAAGTAGTATCTGAACTAACACAAGCCTTACGCCGTGCGCTCTTGCAGGATCTTGTAGGACGATTTGTATGCCTGCATTGAGTACCGATATCCTGTGATGTCTGAAGACATACGCCTATCCTTCGAAATGGTGTCGAGCGGATTGTCTTCTTGTAGGTAGTTTGTAACCAGAGATAAACAGAATCCCCACTTGCAGTCAAACGCAAACAGGTGAGCTAACGCACAAACCAAGGATTGTCAGGTTTGTCGTGTTTTTCAAATTTGTCGGTCACTGATCATGGCAGCATCGAATAAATCACGATGAGGCTGTGCCTTTTCGCTGCTGCGGTTTGGTCGCCCGCCTTATTCAGGCTAGATCAATTCAATGCCACCGCCCTCGGCTCGACGTGGAACTCATACGGTGTTGCGTTACCGCTCAGCTCGATTACTGCCGCCGACGTTTTTATGACGCGATTTACCAATGCCTTGGCCTGAGCATGTCCAGATGTGGCAATTGATTTCAGCGGACTGACCGATTCGAAGGCAGACGGTACCAAGAATTCGGAAACAAAGGCTCGTCGCCGGTTGTTCAGTCGATGGCCGACCAGGCCTCTGTGTTGTATTCCTTCTATGGGGTTGATCTTTGCAAATCGGGTAGCAGACGGATGGTCGCTTATTATGAGATGCCTTCCGGGACTGAGAACCAGCTCGCGACCTGCCGTTTCCACTAAAACGCTACGCTTCTTTCGATCGTCAATGTCATAAACCGAGAGCTGTCTGTCATTTACGGCAACCATAACAACCGACTTGGCAGCGATTCTCACTGTACCTAGCGGCGTAACGACGGTGGTGTCTTTTGTAGGTACAAATACGACACAGTCGTTGGTGAGCGTAAGGCATTCGCTCTCTGGAATTTGAGCAAGACCAGCGCCGGAAGCGGATTCCATGGCGGGCAGCGCGCTTTGCGAAATTAGCGCTGTCGATGTACTTTGTTCGCCGGAACTCGAGTTACGTCCGCTAAGACCCAGATCGAGGTTGGAGCAGAGACGACCGACAGTACTGAGTCCTTGTGGAGAAGCGGTGATCATAACGGAGTCGTCTGTTTGATGGTTCTGTCCGAGAATGTCTCCTGAGTTGGTATGTTGACCAACCGTTCCGCAACCGGAAAGCAGATCCTCATTCGTCGAAACGAGATTGGAAACCGCTGTTGCAATGACACCGTCGGTAAGACCCACGGCATTGCCAAGCCTGATAAGTTGCAAGTCAGGCACCAGGCTCGAGCCATGTTTTGCAGCTGTTACTCCCACAGTACCCGCTGTTCCCTGATCTATGGCAGTCCAGGCAGGAAACACAGGCGTCGAAACCGACTTCGTGTTGCCCGCATCCGATAAGCCCGGTGTGACTGGTGGATCGGCGCTAATCAGCACGCCGTTGTCCATTGTAATGTTGAACTTGGTCAGCTTGTTACTATTTATAAAAGTGACAACTGAGTTATCCGATCGTACGGTAACCGTCGGCGGATCTGGCGGACTGTCGACTGGAAGGGCAAAGAATCCTCGTTTAATGAAGGCTTTAACAACTCCGAGATTGAGCAATTCAAACGTATAACCTTTAGGTGCTTTCTTCAAGACCTTAACCTTTTGTGGCTTGGGAGGATCAGCCCCTAACTGAATCAGAACAGTGCCACCTGGTTTCGCACCGGCATTTGCCAAAATCTGGCTATTAGCGCCAAATTGGATGAAATCGACGGTTTCCGGAGCACCGGGGGTTTGACCATTGTTGACCAGAGCAATATTGCCCTTTGAAGATGGGCTATTTGCGCTGATTATCACGTTTGGATCGACTTTCAGAACACGCATTGGATTGTGAATCGAAATGTCACCATCCACGGTGCTGACGTTGCCCGCTACGGTCAACGAACCGGCAGATGAAAAGTCAAGATCGCCGTTGACATTCGAAAGCCCCAGTTTGATAAGACCCGTGCCCAGGCTCTTAACGAAGGCCGAGTCTCCACCATTCACGACGGTGTCGATCTGAATCGTGGGAATGGTGCCAGCGACGTTGAACGGTGCTCCGTCTGCGCCAATGTCCGCTTTGTTGCTCGTCAAGAGCTGGAGAAGCGGCGTGGTGAGGGTGCCGGTAACGTGCGAGTTAAGGAAGTCAACGCCAGCGCTTAACGAGATCAGTTTGGATCCGGATAGGGCACCTGTGATCAGGAACTCGTTGTTGGTCCTCAAAACGATTGTAGGCGAAGTGAGGCTGAGGGCGACTGTGAGCTTGCCTTCTGCCAGCACGTTGAACTCACCAGCCGCCTTTCCGCCGGTTAAGCTAGATGGTGAAGTGAGCTGGTTACGAACAAACACGTCTGAACCTGCTTTTGCCGAGAAATTGGTGGCGCTTATCTGAAAACGGTTGTTAGGGTCGATTCCAATGTCGCCAGTATTCGAAGTGAGATTGACCGTCGCGCCGGAGACTAGCCCGGTGCCTTTCAAGTCTGCCTGTGCGACCAGGTTGGCCGTGCCTATGGTGGCATTCACACTGCCGTTGGTGATCACAGAGCTGGACGTAGATATCATAGTTACATTAGCACCACTCACGGTGGAAGCATTGGTGAGGGCGCCGCTTGCAGTCAGTGAAGCGAGTCCGTTGAGCGCACTGACAGGGGCATTGACATTCATGGTGGCGGCCTGCATTATCACGGAGGTGCTGCCTGATACCAGACTGTTGATAGACATCAAAGCACTCGACTTAATGGTAGCGATTCCATTAAGAGCGGTAACATTGGCGGCATTTGTGAAATTGCCGGAACCGATAGTTACGTTGTCGCCAGATACGAGCTTATTTAACTTCATTTCGCCGGTTGATGTAAGTTCAGCATCGCCAGCAACAGCGGTGACAGTGGCGTTGGTAGTCAACGTTCCGGCTAAGATATTAACAGCATTACCGGATACAGCACCATTGATCAGCATAGTGCTGCCCGCAAAGAGTGATGCAAGTCCATTAAGGGCGGTTAGAGTGCTGTTGGCGGTCAAATTGCCGGCTGTCGCGGCCAGGTTGAATGAATTGCCGGAGATGAGACCATTTATCGTCATATCGGATCCAGAGACGGCGTTGATTAAACCGTTGGTTGCTTTTACCGTGCCGTCTAACTGCATGGTACCTGTAGTGGCCTCGAGGCCAACGTCGCTGTTAATCGACTGAACCGTGGACCCTACAGGGGAGGAAAGATTGTTATTCGCCGCAACAAAGAAGACATCCAGCGCGGAAGAGATCTTCGAGTCCGAAAAAATCAGGTCGTTAGGGTCTTCGAAGAAAACGTTGCCAGATAGAGCGTTAAGGGTCACGTTCTGGACGTCCAACTGGACCGGATCGAAATCACCAGGACCGTTGAGTACACCGATGCCGCTTCCTTTACCTGTGGCGTTCAAGTGAACGAGATTGGTGTTTTTGATACCTTGGACGTCGCCTGACTCGATGGTGTTGACGGAATTTGCCGTGATTATACCCGGGTCTAGCGCTGTACCGTTGCCTGTACCCGTGACAGTGCCGCCGAGGTTGAGTTCAACTGCGTTGAATATGATGTTGTCGGCCTTCACAGTGCCGGTACTGACGTCATCTGAGGTAACGGTAAGATCGCCGAAGGCGTTATTGCCACCTTGCCCGACGTTCACAATACCCAGATCGGCATTTCCACCAACAGTGATGATGACGTTGCCGGTATCACCCGCGCTGCCACTATTCGTTATGTTGTTTGCATCGAAGTTCGCTGATTGGTCAATAAACCGATTGACGTTGACTTTAAGCACAATGTCGCCCTTCGAGTTGGTGATCGTTTCGGCTGAAAAGTTGGGATCACCACTGCCATTTGGGTTGCTCTTGTTAAGTCCCGACTCTATTAGAATGCCAGCATTTGCAAAGATATCGCCGATAGTACATGCGTTACCTACTTGCGCCGTTATGATACCGGTACCGGCCATGTTGAGCGCCCTGACCTCATCCATAAACAGATTGGTCCCGGCGTTCAACACAATTTGCGTCCCACCGGTTATGTTGGTCGAGTCATTATTGCCGCTATTGGTGCTTAGCGTGATAACACCAGCGTCAGCGGCATTGACGATCTTTATGTCGTCGGCACTGAGATTGCCACCCGCAAGAACACTGATGTTATTGCCGCCAATAATTCGGCGAACGCTGACATTGCCCGTTGAAAATGTGGAGCTTGCCACCAGTTGGCCGCTCTTCAAAGAGCCGTCTGTATTGTAGGTTACTGGTCCGGTAGAAGTAGGTTGGGCACTCTTGATAAGCAAGTCACCTGTTCCGGCCGCACCTCCGCTGGTGTCGAGAAAGGCCACGTCAAGAGTAATTGCACCAGGACCAAATAAGGAGACAGCGCCGCCATCAGTTGTATATGTGGGACTATTGAAAAATCCTATCAGCCTAATGTCCCCGGTATTAGTGGTTCCTTTGAATGCTGCCATCAATACTGCACCGCCATTGGTGCTGATGTTCGGACCGGCTAGCGAGACATTACCGCCGCCTGTGCTACCTTGATCAAAGGTCGTAAAGCCACCAGCAAAGCTGGTTATCTTGGCTCCGGCAATTAGAGTCAGGTCGCCGCCAAATTTGGCAGTACCGTTATTGTCTGTTGTTATTCTAAGTCCATTGTTGAAAGTACCGCCCACGTTGCCCGATGCGATCATTGTAATGTCGCCTGCAACATCTATACTGCCGCCTCCGGCACTGATCGTATCTGCAGTTACAAGAAAACCGCCGAAGTCACTGCCGCCGCCTTTTCCAACGTTGATGGCACCTATGTTGGCAGTGCCACCAACGTTGATGATGACGTTACCGGCATTACCAACGACACCAGTATTAGTTATGGAGGTGGCACCGAAGCTGGCAGATTGGTCAAACAACCGATTAACGTTGATGTTAAAGACAACGTCCCCCTTCGTCGTGGAAATTACGTCGGCTGAGAAGTTGGCATCGCCACTGGCAGCAGCGTTTGTTCCAGTAGCTATGGTGATTCCGGCGTCGGTTTTGATGTCGCCTGCGGCGATAATGGTACCTGAATCTAGAATTACCTTGCCGGTGAGGTTGACATTGGTTGCCGTTAGATCATTGGGTCGCATGTCGGCTTGAGACGTAAGGAAGATCGTGCCCCCGGCAGTCATGGGACTGAGTGCGGTCAGATAATCGCAAGCGTTAATCGTAATGTTGTTGCCCGCCTTCATTACATCAGTAATCGTGAACTTGTCTATCGAGAAGTCGCCCGCTGTGAGACTGCCCGATTTGATGCCGTTAGGTCCAAATACAACTGGACCTGTCGAAGTTGGATTGGCATTTTTCGCGAAAATATTACCTGTACCGAGCGCTCCGCCGGTAGTATCGAATATCGTGCCGATATAGTCGATCGAGCCACCTACGATGATGTCGATGTTGCCACCTTCCGTCATGGTGTTGCAGCCCTGATAAAACATGTCTCCGGTGGATCCGGCAAGAAAATACGCCATGAATGTGGCGTTGCCGCCGCTGGTGGTCGTGAGGGTCCCCAGAGAGGAGATTTGGCCTCCTGTGGCACTGATACCGTTGACGGTCGCAGTATTGCCATTGCTCGATACACTAGCGCCGGCAATGAGCGTAAGATCCCCACCCTTGGAGAGGGTTCCATTTAGGTCAGTGGTTAAACGTCCTCCTGGTGCGATATCTTCTGTCGCGATGATTGTGACATCGTCGCCGCCGTCGATTTTGTTGCCGCCAAAATCGCCGCCTACGGTGATGAAGATTGGTCCACCGTTTACGATTTGACCGCCGCCCAGTGATGTCTTAATGAGACCTGGGAACCTCGTGCCGGAGTGATAGATAACTGATCCTTTTCCATTCGTTATGTTGCCATAACCATCTCCATGGTTCGTAAATGTACTCTTGTTTAGCCCCGTTTCAATGAGAATACCAGCATCCGCAAAGATATCGCCGATACCACAAGCATTACCTACCTGTGCGGTTATAGTACCGATACCGGCTTTATTAAGCGCGCGGATTTCATCCATAGACAGATTGGTCCCGGCGTTCAACACAATTTTCGTCCCACCGATCACGTTGGTGGACTCGTTATTGCCGCTATTGGCACTCAGCGTGATAACACCAGCATCAGTGGCATTGACGATCTTTATGTCGTCGGCATCGAGATTGCCACCCGCCAGAATATCGATGTTATTGCCACCGATAATGTGGTTAACGCCGACATTGCCGGTTGAAAATGTGGAGCTCGCCACCAGCTGGCCGCTCTGCAGCGAGCCGTCTGTATTGTAAGTGACTGGTCCTGTAGAGGTAGGTTGAGCACTTTTGACCAGCACATCTCCTGTCCCGGCCGCACCTCCGGTGGTGTCGAGAGAGGCCAGGTTAAGATTAACTGCGCCCGGGCCAAGAATGGAGAAAGTACCGCCATCCGTTGTATATGTGGGACTGTTGAAGAAACCTGTCAGGCTAACATCTCCGTTATTAGTGGTGCCTTTGAACGCAGCGATTAGTACTGCACCGCCATTGGTGCTGATGTCCGCACCGGCCAGACCTACATTGCCACCGCCAGTGCTACCTTGATCAAAGGTTGTAAAGCCACCAGCAAAGTTGGTTATTTTGGCCCCGGCAATAAGAGTCAGGTCTCCGCCGACGCTTGTGGTGCCATTATTGTCTGTTGTTATTCCCAGTCCGTTGTTGAAAGTGCCGCCAATGCTGCCCGATGCGATCATTGTAATGTCGCCTGCAACATCTATATTGCTGCCGGTATTGATTGTATCTGCAGTAACAAGAAGACCGCCAAAGTCGCCACCGCCGCCTTTTCCGACGTTGGTGGTGCCTAAGTTGGCAGTGCCGCCGACGTTGATGATGACATTGCCGGCATCACCAGCGATACCAGTATTAGTTAATGAGAAGAAACTCGAGCCGGCAGATTGATCAAACAACCGATTAACGTTGATGTTAAAGACGACGTCGCCCTTTGTGTTGGTAATTATGTCGGCTGAAAAACTGGCATCGCCACTCGCAGCGGAGTTGGTTCCAGTAGCTACCGTAATTCCGGCGTCGGTTTTTAGGTCGCCTGCTGCAATGATGGTGCCTGAGTCTAGAATGATCTTGCCGGTCCCGTTAACATTAGTGGCCGTCAGGTCATTGGGTCTCATGTCGCCTTGAGACGTAAGGAAGATCGTACCCCCGGCGGTCATGGGACTGAGTCCGGTCAAACCTTCGCCGGTATTAATTGTAAGATTGTTGCCAGAGTTAATGATATCGAAGTTGCTAAAACCTTTGACAAAGGCGCCCGCTACCAAACTGCCAGAGATTATTCCATTGGGTCCAAACACGACAGGTCCTACCGAAGTAGGATTGGCATTTTTCATGAAGATATCGCCCGTGCCAAGAGCACCACCTGTTGAATTGAACTTGGTGGAGAGGAGGTTGATCGAGCCACCGACAACGATATCGATCTTGCCGCCTTTCGTAACGAAGTTGGAGCTTTGCTCGAAGATACCTTTGCCAAAGGACATTAGTTTTAGATTGCCACCACTGGTGGATGCGAAAGTACCGATTGAGGAGATCTCTCCACCTGTCGAACTTGCGCCGTTGACGGTTGCAGTATTGCCATTGCTGGATACATTAGCGCCGGCAATGAGGGTCAAGTCGCCACCTTTGGAAATGGTTCCGTTGAGGTCGGTGGTTATTCGATTTCCTGGTGAAATATCTTCTGCCGCGATGATCGTGACATCGTCTGCACCATCGATGTTGTTGGCGCCAAAGTCGCCGCCTACGGTGATGAAGATTGTTCCGCCGCTGAGAATTTTGCTGCCGCCCAGTGATGTCGTGAAGAGACCTGGGAACCTTGTGCCTGAATGATAGATAACTGACCCTTTTCCATTCGTTATGTTGCCATAACCGTCACCATGGTTCGTAAAAGTACTCTTGTTAAGCCCCGTCTCTATGAGGACTCCAGCATCCGCAAAGATATCGCCGATACCACAAGCGTTACCTACTTGTGCTGTTATAGTACCGATTCCGGCAGTGTTGAGCGCTTTGATCTCATCCATAGACAGATTGGTCCCGGCGTTTAACACAATTTTCGTCCCACCGGTGATGTTGGTGGAGTCGTTATTGCCGCTGTTGGCGCTCAGAGTAGTAGTACCGGCATCGGCAGCGTTGACGATAGCCACGTCGTCAACGTCCAGGTTGTTCCCCGCCAACAAACTGATGTTGTTGCCACCTCGGATGTGTTGTGCGTTGATGACTCCGATCGAAATCGTGGAGCTTGCCTCGAGCTGGCCAGTCTTTAGAGAGCCGTCGGCATTGTAAGTGACTGGTCCGGTAG
>CAZISK010000129.1:0-12319 GCA_964541355.1 uncultured Candidatus Obscuribacterales bacterium | reverse complement strand
TTCGCCAAGTGGCTGCAAGCGCAGGCGCTAAGCACGTCCGCTACTAACGATTTACTTTTGCTTGTCCGATTTACGAAAGAAGATAGTAGAATATTTCTGCGAGCGAAAACCCGGAACGCATGAGCGTTGCGAGAATTCGCCCGGCGACCGGCGACCGGCGGAGGCTGATTACTACTGGTCCAGCAGCCGGAGCTGCTCTACTGCTGTCAGGATCGTCGATAAATCACGCGCGAAGCAGAATCGCAGCCAGAGACGATCCGAGCGCTCCTTCTCGAAGAAGCATGACCCGGCCACTGTGAGTATGCCGGTCTTCGTTGCGAAGACGCTGCGGGCCAGCTCCATCGTCGTGGCATTGAGCCGGGGCGACACGTCGGCGAAGATGTAGGTCGCGCCCTCCGGCTCGACGAGCGTGAGGCCCGCATCGCGCAGTCCACTGCAGAGGGCGGCTCGCGCCAACTTGCAGTGTTCCAGGGTCATGTGGAGATCTTCCTTCGTCGCCTTCGAGAAGGCGAGGCGAGCACCGACCTGCAGCGGCGTTGGCGCGCCCAGACCCATGACCGAATGGACGACCCGGTAGGCGGCCGACAGGGCAGGCGGTGCCGCCACGTAGCCGATTCGCCACCCGGTCACGCTGTACGCTTTCGACAGTCCGTCGATGACGATGTTGCGAGGCCGGTTGGTGGTCAGCTCGTATGCCGATACGAACTGCCGGTCGAACGTGAGCAGCGAGTAGATTTCGTCGCTCACCAACAGGCAGTTGTGCTGCTCGCACAACACCGCGATTGCCTCCAGGTCATCCCTCGTGAGGACGCGACCGGTCGGGTTGTTCGGCGTGTTGACGATTACCGCCCGGGTCTTGTCGCTGAACGCGACTTGCAACGCGTCCAAGTCGATGGTCCAGTCTGGCTCGCGCAGGCGGACGATCCGCGGGGTGCCGCCCGCCAGACGGATGGCCTGGCTGTAGCTCTCGAAGAACGGCTCGAACACGATGACCTCGCAGCCAGGCTCGACGAACGCCATCAAGCATCCTGCCAACGCGGCTGAGGTTCCGGACGTGATGGTGACCTCGCCAATATCGACCGGGCGGCCAGTCTTCTCGCTGAGGTCGGCGGCGACCAGCCCGCGCAGTTCCTCGTCGCCGTTGGTCGGAGCGTACTGATTGAAATCGCCGTCTATAGCTGCAATAGCACTCTTTTTGAGGTCGGACGGCGTCGGGAAGGCAGGTGCGCCGGAAGCCAGATCGATAGCGAAGGCGGGACCCTTGCCGCTGGTCGATCGGATCTTGGAGACGCCCAGGCCCTCGAGTCGGGCGGCGGTGAGCTTCCTGGGAGCCGGGACGACCACGGCAGGCTCCTGAAGCGCGCGCCAAAAGGCGTTGACTGCGCCTGAAAGACGTTGCAGCATAATGATGCTCCAGTTCTGAGGGTTAGAAGCTGTGAACGATTGGTGAGATCGGTGTCGCAAGTCCTGCAGGACCTGCTTGTACTCACTCGCTTAGCGACTGCATGTGAGCCGATTGCAGTTGAGATCTTTCGAGTGGCAGCCTACCGATAGCGCGGTAAATTGCCAAAGCAACCTGCAAGGCTTGAAAAGGCTTGAAATACTCTACGAAATGGGGTTTAGTTGTCGGAGAGTAACCTCACTTATCAGTGCTACGTTGAGAGAAGCACCATCAGGCTAGGAAATTAAGCACTTTGTTTTCAAGAAGATGAATTAGATGCAAAGTGTTTGGCAATAAAACTTATGAATTATTCGGAAGCCATAGCGTATATCCAATCATTTCCTGACATGGAAAGAGCCACCTTTGGAGCGCGGGGACCTACTATGGGTCTGCCTTCTATGCGCGCATTGTTAGAGCGTTTGGGAAATCCGCAACTGGGACGACATACAGTGCATGTGGCCGGCTCCAAAGGTAAGGGCAGCACCAGCACGATGATATCGCGAATACTGGACGAAGCGGGCTTCACGACGGCACTGTACACGAGTCCGCATTTGCACGAGTATACCGAGCGCATCGCATTTGGTACCAAGCCGGTCGAACCGGAGCGCTTTGCCAAAGGCGTCGCAGAGCTCAAGAAAGCGATCGAGGCGGAACGTCTCGCCGGCAATGTCAACATGGCTACGTTCGGGTTGTTGACCGCGCTGTTTTTCCATCTGGTGAAGAACTCATCTCCCCAGGTGGATTGGCAGGTAGTGGAGGTCGGGCTGGGCGGAAGATACGATGTCACCAATGTTTTTGCAACCAAAGACATGGCGGTTATAACACCAATCAGCCTCGAGCATGTGGAAGTATTGGGCTCGACACCGACCGAGATAGCGGCCAATAAGGGCGGTATCATCACACCGAAGTGTATTGCGATTCTGGCTCCGCAGAAGGACCAGGGGGCGCGTACGGCGGTTGGACGGCGTTGCGGTGAAGTGCAGGCACACCTTGTAGATGTCTCGCGCGAGTACAAGATCCGAGTCGAGAAGCAGGATCTGTCGGGACAGTCATTTAGTTTAGAGTCGAAACAGCATGGAACGCTAGAGCTGTTCACACCGATGCTGGGCCACCACCAGGTATACAACGCGGCTACGGCGGCAGCAGCCGCCCTGGCTTTGAAGGCTGAGGGAGTCGCGATCAGCGATGAGCATATCAAAAAAGCTTTGGAAAAGACGGTCGTACCTGGACGATTGCAGGTGCTCTGCGGAGTCGCCGACGGTCGTAAAACCGGAGAGCGGATCATCGTCGTTGATGCCGCTCACAATCATGAGTCAGCGCAGGCTCTGGTGGAGAGTCTCAAGACCTTTTTCGAAGTTAAGTCATGCATTTTCGTGCTTGGTTTGAACACCGACAAGAACATAAGCGCCATCTGGAAGCAGCTGGAAGGCATGAGCAAACTCTGCATCGCCACTCGCTCTCAAAATCCACGTTCGATGAATCCAGAGGATATTGTCGAAGTCGTCACCACATTCGGTGCTAGTGAAACGGACGTTCACGTCGCCGATAGTGTTCCGGATGCCATAGATGAAGCCCGAAGAGTGGCTAAGGAAGGCGAGCTTATCTGCATTACCGGCTCAATTTATGTGGTCGGTGAAGCGCGGGAATATATTCTCAAAGACAAGAGCTGGAACGTCGCTTCGTCTCGCTGAGAATCTTGTCCAGAGCGAATATGGACGGTTGTTGTGGCGCTGGTGTTGGTGCAAGTGAATGCGGTCTCGATAACTCTGAAGTCCGGGAACAGCATGGACTGTGCGTATACGCAGATTAGAAAAATCCAAACGCTGGCGCTGGTAGCGATTAACGAACCCACGCTAGTGTCAAACCCGGTTCTGATGTCAAGAGTGAGATGCTTGAATGACTGTTTGCTGTTGAAATGTAAGTGTGAATGCTTTAATTAGCGGAGCTATCAATACAGACTAAATCGGCACTCTCATTTCCAAAAGATCATCTGATGTCAAAAGTGCCCTGTTTTCCTTAAAGCAGTTAATTTGCTGTCTTTAACAAAGACCTCATAAGTTTTGATCACCTGTAATCTCATTACCCCTATATCGAATAAACTCTCTTTCTCTCAAAAGTTTCTACACCGAGCTCAATGCCAGTGGTATCGCATGCAGTAGCAATGCTCGGTTTCGCACCGCTCTAGCAGCTCCCTGCAGACAGACAAGCGTCCTGCCTGCAACGCTTTTGTCCAGTAGCCCCGTTGGCTTCTGGCTCTCATCCGCGAGTTAACAACCTAACCGATTGGCGAATCACGCACCTGGGTCTCCATCTCAGCCTCGTGTCGATCGCCTATCAGGAGTACATCCATGATGTTCCTAGCACCCGCGCACGACAAGCGCCGGAGTTTCTTGGCGCGCAGCCTTCAGTTCATGGGGCTCGGCGCTGCCAGCATTGCTCTTTTCGTCTTGGCGTTCGGAGCCTTTGTGGCTACCGAGTTCATGTTCGCAACGCCGAAGAATGTGTATCACCGCGCCTGGCAGGCGGCACCGATCTTCATCTACGACCCGGCCGCACTCAAGGACTGGGAACAGTGGAAGCACAAGTTCGACAGCGAGATCCACACGGATGAAGATGCCGTCAGATTCGCCAACGAGATGCTGAAGAGTATCAACGACCCGTTCACGCATCTGCACACGCGTGACGAAGTCTCGCAGATGAAGCAGAGCGCCTCGGGCAAGTTCGCCGGTATCGGCATCGGGCTGGGCTTCAAGGCTGATGCCGATGGCAAGCCGGTCATGGTCAATGGCGAGGTTCTGCCTGCCACCAACGCAGACGGCTTCCCGGTCGTCGAGAAGGTCTTCGACGGCGGTCCTGCTGCCAGCGCCGGTATGAAGGTGGGCGACGCGATCAAGAGCGCCAACGGCGTAGACCTGAGGGGCAAGGACCTGACGGAGATCGTCAAAGAGCTCAAAGGCAAGTCGGGCACTCAGGTCAAGGTCGTCGTGCAGACCGACGGGGCTGCCGAACAAACGCTTGATATTACTCGCGGTATCGTCAAGATCCCAGCGGTGACTACCAAGCGTCATGGCGACATCGGCTACATCCGCCTGGACAGCTTCGAGCAGGACACCACGGTGGATGAGATGAAAGATGCTCTCACCAAGCTCAATGACACCAAGAGCCTGGTCCTCGACCTGCGCGGCAATCCCGGTGGTCGTGTCGATATCTGCATCGACCTGGTCTCGATGTTTCTCGAGTCGGGCGACGTCGTCTCCATTCGTAACCGCGTCCCGTTCGGTGGTCACAGCACGACCACCTATCGTCTCGACAAAGATGGCATGACAGTTGAAGAGAAGGACGAGTCGACCAACTCGACCACCTCCGAGCGTAAGTCCCGACAGGCTTACATGGCTCAGGGCAAATCGATTGTCATTCTGGTAAACGGTCACTCGGCCTCAGCTTCGGAGATGTTCACCGGCGCACTCAAGGACAACAAACGAGCGATCGTTGTCGGTGAAAAGACTTTCGGTAAGGGCATCGGGCAGATGCTTCTACCCATGCCGAACGGGACTATGCTGCGCATCACCACCTTGCGCTACTTCACCCCGAACGGCACCTGGCTGGGCGACGGTAGCGCTGCTCATCACGGCATCACGCCCGATCACGTCGTGGCGCCCGGTGCTGGTTTCAAGCCGAACACGGCTACGGACAACCAGTTGGACTTCGCTTTGAAGCTGCTCAAAGAGAGCAAACAACCCTGAGTGAGCACGGCACGGACGGGGCAGGGAGCTGCTTCTGAGCGGCGCCCCGTTTTGTGCTTTGCACTCGCCAACCAGCCGAGCTCGGTACGCGTACCGGCTCGGCAACAACAAGGAGCTCACATGAACCGACTTCTTCCCCTCGCTCCGCCCGGGGAGGAGCGAGGGCTTGTTTACCGAGGTTTGACTGGAGCCGGACTGGTCTTGTTGACGGTGCTGCTTAGCATCGCCTGCGTGTCCATGAGCTACATTCACTACTTCGCTTATGACCCTCATGTCACGCCGCTCCAGCTCTACCACAACACGTGGAGAGTAGCGCGCGATAACATCTACGACCAGTCCAAGCTCAAGGATTGGAATGAGTGGGAGCACAAGTTCGACCACCTGATTGAGAATGAAGAAGACGCTCTGCGCTATTCGCACGAGCTCATCGCTCACCTCAATGAGGCGTACACCGGACTGCTCACCGTCACGGTAGTTGAACGCGACAAGGAGCGAGCTGATGGGCACTACGTCGGCATCGGCGTCGAGATCGGCGAAGGAACCGGCGGCTCGCGCCTGAGCGTAGGTCGGGTTGTGGACGACGGGCCAGCTTCCAAGTCAGGCGTCCTCAAGGGCGATGAGATTATGGAGGTGGATGGTGTCGACACGACCGGCTGGTCTGTCGAGAAGATAAGCACGACGCTGCGTGGGGAAGAAGGCAAGGCGGTGGTATTGACCTTGAAGCGCGCAGGCAAGACTCTGTCTGTGTCCGTCACGCGTGGTAAGGTGCCGACCTCGATCGTCTCCACCAATGACAGCCCGATCGCTCCGACAGTGCAACCGACCAATCCGGCCGCTCCTCCCATTCCAAGCCGAATTGGCTACCTGCGACTGGATTCGTTCGGCCAGTGGTCCACCCACGAGCAGGTGCGCAAGGGTCTCGAGAAGCTCGCGCACTGCGACGCTCTGGTGATCGACCTGCGGGATAATCCCGGTGGTTTCATCCACGAAGCGGTAAGAACAGCCTCGTTGTTCATCGACGAAGGCGTGATTACTACGACCGTGAGCCGCGTTCCCGAAGGCGGCTACCTGACCACCCAGGTCAGCGTCACCAAGACGCAGATCTTGCTGAAGAACAGCTACGGTCCGTTTTCCAACGTGCCGGTGCCGCTCTTCTACCGTCCGCCCTACATGCGTAATGGCAGGCCGGTTGTGTTGCTCGTCAACCACAATTCGGCAAGCGCTGCTGAGATGTTCTCTGCGGCTCTGGTCGACAACGGGGTTGCCGTCGCCATCGGAACCACTACGTACGGCAAGGGTATCGGACAGACGTACTTGCCTGTGGGCAATGGGCACAAGTTGCGCATCACCCACCTCAAGACGTTCACGCCGTCCGGCAAATTCCTCGGAGATGCCGGGCAGACGGTGAGCAACGGCATCAAGCCGCATATCGAGGTCGAGAAGGTCGGGTTCGGGGCATACGGCACAGCCGACGACAACCAGTTCCAGGAGGCCGTCAAGTACCTGGAATCGGTGCTCGGCAAGAAGCCATAACCGCCCGCCTCGTTTTTTCTTAGAGCCAGCCGAACCTTCCCGGCTGGCTCTTCTACTGAAAAGCGTGTTTTATCAACAACGGAGACACTGCAATGAAAGATTTGACCCAAGCTTTGACACAGCTCGGCGTGGAACGCGTCACTTCTGTAGGTGATGTCGTCGAATACCGACTCATGTCAAACGGGCTCAAGGTCCTCCTTTCCGAGAACCACATGGCGCCCGTCGTAACTGCCATGGTTGTCTATCGAGTCGGTTCGCGCAACGAAGGCGTCGGCTTCACCGGTTCGACGCACTTCCTCGAGCACATGATGTTCAAGGGCACGACCGAACACAACCCGGTCAAGGGCAATGGCATCGACGATCTGCTCAAGCCGATCGGCGCGGCCTATAACGCCACCACCTGGTATGACCGAACCAACTACTACGAGGTGGTCGCTTCCGAACATCTCGAACTGGCTCTCGCCATCGAAGCCGATCGGATGCGCAATCTGGTTCTGACCAGGGAAGATCGCGATTCCGAGATGTCGGTCGTCCGCAACGAATTCGAGCGTGGCGAAAACGACCCGTCCGACGTGATGTACAAGGAGATGATGGCGGTCGCATTCCGCGAGCATCCCTACCATCACCCGGTCATCGGCTGGCGCACGGACGTCGAAGGTGTTCCGATGGAGCGGATGAAGCAGTTCTACGACACCTTCTACCACCCGAATAACGCGACGGTCATCCTGACCGGCGATTTCGATACGATCCAGGCGCTGATGCTCGTGGTCAAGTACTTCGGTGTCCACCCGTCATCGCCTCACCCGATTCCTGAGGTCTACACGGTCGAGCCGGCTCAGGAAGGCGAGCGCAGTTTTGTCATTCGGCGCACCGGCAACGACATGCCGCAGGTCTGGCTGGGCTACCGCGTTCCCGAGGCACAGCACGCGGACACCTACGCGCTGGCTGTGGCAGCGAGCATGCTTGGCGGCCACCGCAAGCGCGCCAGCCGTCTGTACAAGGCGCTGGTCGAGACCGGTCTGGCGGTCGAGTGTTCGGCATCGTCCGGACAGCTGCGCGATCCCGGTTTGCTCATGATTGCTGCCACCTGCGCACCGGATGTCGATCCATCCAGGGTCGAGGCCGCGCTGCGCGCCGAGATCGATAGGCTTACCGAGTGCAAGGCAGACGAGCGTGAGTTGAAGCGCGTCAAGTCTTCCAATCGCAAGGCGACCGTGCTTCAGCATGCCGACGTGAAGAACCGTGCCGAATCGCTGTGCGAAGGCGAGTCGATCGGCGACTGGAAGTGGAGCATGACCTACGACGACAACTTCGATGCGGTCACCGCCGATGATGTCGTTCGCGTGGTCGGCAAGTATCTGGTCTCGACCAACTGCACGACCGGCAAGTACATCGCGGTTCCCGAAGCTGCCGAAAAGCAGGCGGCTCCGGACGCGGCCGAGGTCGTTTCCGCCGAGGTGGCTGGAAGCCAGAGCTTCGCTGCGCGCGTCAAGCGTCATGTCCTGCCCAACGGGCTCACCGTGCTGGCTCTCGCCACGCCCGGCTCCGGCACCATCTCGCTGGCAGGGTCAATCAAGGCAGGCGATTACTTCGCCGGGGCGGATCAGGCTTTGCTTGCCGAGCTCACTTCCTACATGCTCACCAAGGGCTCCTTGGGTATCAGCAAGGCTGATCTCGCCGAAAAGCTCGAGGGCATGAGCGCTTTGATGGGTTTCAGCTCCGGACCGTTCACGGTTGGGCTGCGCGCCATCGTCGTCAAGGATGATGCTGCGGAGTACCTGGACCTGCTCGGTAAGGTGCTGCGGTTCCCGTTGTTCGATCAAGGTGAACTCGATCAGACCCGCAAGGAGTTCCAGTCCTTGATCAGGCGTAACAGCTCGGATACCGAACGTGTCGCAGATGGTCGCCTGTCACAGGCGCTCTACCCGCAGTCGTCCGTCTACCACCAGAAGGGCAACGACGCCCTGCTCGAGGAGCTGGCCGGCTACACCCGCGAGCGTCTTCTCGCGTTCCACGGCGAGCATTACGTGCCCAAGGGCGCGATCCTCGCCATCGTTGGTGATATCGACGCCGACAACGTCGAAGCTTTGCTGCCCGAGAGCCTGCGCGGCTGGCAGGGTGGCGACGTCAAGCCGATTGTCGTCGGCGAGATGGAAATCCCGAAGGGGTTGAGCCGCATCGATGTACCGATCGCCGGCAAGGCGTCGGTCGACATCGTCAGCGGTTTGCCGGTGGCCCTGCGGCGCACTGCGGCGGACTACTACGCAGCCGTGATTGCCAATGCTGCGCTGGGTGGCGATACGCTCTCATCTCGCCTCGGCCTCGTCGTTCGCGAGAAGAATGGTCTCACATATGGTATCACCTGCGGCTTCGACAACGTCGCCTTCGGTGGTGCTCCGTGGAAGATCACGCTTACCGTCAACCCGGCCAATGTCGACAAAGCGCTCGCGCTCGTGCGCGAAGTCGTGGACGAGTACAGGACCAAGGGCATCACGGCGAAGGAGCTGGCGGACGAGAAGGGACGGGCCTACGGCTCGTTCGTGGTCTCCCTGCGCAACCCCGTCACCGTCGCTTCCGTCTTGAGCCAGTACGAGTTCAATGGCCTCGGCGTCGCCGGTATCGACCAGCTCAAGGCTTGCTTCGAGAGCGTCACGGTCGATGAGGTCAACGATGCGATTCTTCACTACTTCGATCTGGATCACGCCATCACGGTGGTGGCGGGTTCGCTCAAATCCTGAGCCGGAGTAGTTCGCGGCGGACCGGAAAGAGGGGTTTTGACCCCCTTTTTCCGGTCTTGCTGCACTGTCAGTCATCTCTGAAGCGCAGATTCAATTACTGCCGCAGCTTCATCAGAGCTGCATTCAAACGAGTGCAGATTTGCCAAGTGAGGGTGATATGAAGAAAACCCATAACCTGAAGACGCAAGCACCAGTTCAGTCCCTTGCTTTCTTCAAAGACAAGCGAAAGGAGTTTTGCTCCCGCCTGCCCGACAACTGCATCGCGATCATCGTCAGCAATCCGGAGCAAACCCGGAGCAACGACACCGAGTACCTGTACCGGCAGTCGTCTGACGTCCTGTATCTGAGCGGTTTTCCTGAGCCGGAGTCAGTCCTTCTCTTCGTAAAGCGCAAAGGCAAGACGCGCTTCATCATGTTCGTCCTGCCCAAAGATGCTGAGCGGGAGACCTGGACCGGGCGCAGGTTTGGGGTCAAGGGTGCGACAAGGAATTTTCGATGCGCTGAGGCGCATACGATCGAAGAGTTCCCGTCCGTTCTTGCCAAGCTTCTGCCTGAGACCGAGCAGGTTTTCTACAAGTTCGGTCGCAATGAGCGGATCGACAATCTCTTCCGCAAGGAGTGGCTGAAGGATCAAAAGCCGCTCAACAACCCGGAAGATATCCTGCATCCTCTGCGCCACGTCAAGCAGCCGGATGAACTGGAGCTGATGCGTCATGCCGCTGAGATCTCGGCACGGGCGCACTGTGCGGCGATGCTTGCCGTGCGACCAGGGTGGCATGAGTACCAGGTGATGGGCGTCATCGAAGGCTTCTGCGCTGACAATGGTGCGCCCGAGATGGCGTACAACACCATCGCAGCCGGTGGCAACAACGCAGTCATTCTGCACTATACGACCAACTATACGGAGCTTCTCGACGGGGATCTCCTTCTGGTCGACGCCGCCTGCGAATACCGTGGCTATGCTGCCGACATCACGAGGACCTACCCGGTCAACGGCAAGTTCTCGAAGGCCCAGAAGCAAGTGTACGAAGTCGTACTGGCTGCCCAGATGGCGGCGATTCGTGCTGCCAAGCCCGGCTCCATGCTCAATACGGTTCATGCTGCGGCGGAGAAGGTTCTGCGTCGCGGGCTGGTCAAACTCGGCATCCTGAAGAAGGGCATGGAGTCGGCGAAGACCCACGACGAGGTCGTCGAGCGCGCTACCAAGAAGAAGCGCCTCGACAAGACCGCGCATCTGGGTCGCTTTTTTATGCACGGCACCAGCCACTGGCTGGGTTTGGACGTGCATGACGTGTCCGGCCTGGAGAAGAAGGAGAGCAAGACCCTCAGGCTGGCACCAGGAATGGTGCTGACCGTGGAGCCCGGTCTTTATCTGCCCGCCGATGACAAGCTCGTGCCTCGAAAGTTCCGGGGTATCGGTATCCGAATCGAGGACGATGTTGTGATCACCGAGGATGGCTGCGAAGTGATCACGGCAAGCGTGCCCAAGACGGTTGCGGACATCGAGATTCTTATGGCGAGCTCCTCTCAGGAGTAGAGTCATCATTGATTGATCAAGGCGCCAATCGTAACCGAATCCGATACCGGCCGCCGTGACGACGGCGAGCTGGTATCGGGTTGGGTTGCCAGCGGCGTTTCAACCACTGCGAGCGACTTTCGAGTCGCTCCTATCTGGAAGGGTCTTTCATGAAGCTAGCCAGAAACATAGTCCTGGTCCTGGTCGGACTTGCCATCGCATTTGGTGGCGGTACCTATGTCGGGTACCATATGCCTCGCGACGGCGTCGACCCGCAGGACTACATCGAGACGATCTTCACGCCGTACGACAACGGCATCGCCGCGTACCTCAAGTTCCTGGACAAGGCGACCAAGTCTGTCAACATCGCGGCATACTCTTTGACGCACGATGAGATCACAGCGAAACTCATCGAACTCAAGGGGCGCGGTGTCACGGTCCGCGTGTTGCTCGATCAGTCCCAGAGCGCCAACAAAGACCAGAAGGAGCAGATCGATAAGCTTCGCGCCGCCGGCATCGAAGTGGTGATTGGTAAGTCGGAAGCGTACGGTCAGATCATGCACCACAAGTACACCATCATCGATGGCTTGTGGGTGCACAACGGCAGTTGGAACTTTTCCAACTCTGCCAGTAAACAGGCCAATACGCTGGAGTTCATCAAGTCACCGACGCGGGCAAAGAAGTTCCTCGACAACTGGGAGAAGATGTACAAGTTTATGAAGGCGCATGAGACCAAGACCACACCGGTCAAGAAGTCGCGCTAATCTGGTGGCATAGGCGGTGCTGCGCTGAGCACCGCCTATGCCATTGCCGGACGAAAAGAGGGAGGTCATCCTCCCTGCTTTTCGGTGTAGAGCTATGTTTCTTGCGGTCTCAATTCCGCCATTGCAGACCGCGTCCAACGTGTTCGAACGTCAACAATCGTCACGAAGGAGAATGCAATGACAATCACTATTCCGGTCGCATTGGTGACATTCTGCCAGGCCGCTCTTATCGGTGCGGCAATTTGTTACCTGCTTTCGCTCTTGCTAGGACTGATCGCGGTGAGAGACTACGGTCCGACTCCTAAGGGAATACCGCTTGGAATCTTCCTGTTGATCTGCGGCACGATTTCCGCTCTGATCACTGGTCTGGCAACCCTCGTTGCCATGCTAATCTTCAGCACCGCTCTGGGCGATATCGTCTTCGTCCCGATCGTCACCGCGGTACTGTCAGCTAGTAGCACGTCTGCGTACTTTTGGACAAAAGTGTAGCGCAGGTTCGGGTAATTGGAATAACCAGCAGAAATGCCCTGGCGGGGGCGTTTCTGCCCTTCCCTGGTGATACTATAGCAAGTCGGAGCATGCGA
>CAZISK010000128.1:0-12348 GCA_964541355.1 uncultured Candidatus Obscuribacterales bacterium | reverse complement strand
AATTGCAAAGCGCCCCACCCATTTCGTGATGAGACAGAGCAAATCGACATTCACCAACCTGCACCTGCTCAATTCCCGCGCTGATGTGGAACAGCTGGTTCAAAGAATGGGCGACGCCTGGCAAGATTTGCTCAACACGTGCCGGGCAGTCTCTAACTGTTTTTCTGAAAGCCTTCACAACGGCATCGACATAGTGCTGCATCCAGGGTTGAAAAAGCACACTGTGCTGGAGGTCAACGCATTTGGAGATCTCCTCAATGATGTCACGTGCGTCGATGGACTCGATCCATATACGGCGGAGATGATCGCTTTCGAAAAGATAATCGAGGCAAGACTTCTGGCTCTGCCTCGATAAGACTGATTCTCACTATCAAAATTTGGACTTAGAGATTAAACCATGCGGTTTAACCTCTAAGCCAACGGCTGCTAGGCCGTCTTCCTGCCAAGAAGACTCGAATGTCAATCCATAGAAGGTTGGCGTTTCAAAGCGATTTTGAACAGAATGCAACACATCGTCGCGTAGAACACCACACCAAGGGCCTGATACCCTCCATCTCCCAACACACTCGTCAATGCATGTTCAGCGCTGATTTTCTGGAAAAGGTTGTAGATCGGCTCAGGAATGCATAAGAGCGCCACTAGCACTCCGGCGAGCGCACCACCAGCAACCAGCCCGGTCGCGAACAGGCTGCCACTACCCAAATCGTCGTCTTCCTTCTCGCCTCTGCGAGATTTGGTCAGCTCTACAGCCTTTCTCACCACTCCACCAACGAATATGGGAAGCGTCGTGGAAAGTGGCAAGTATGCGCCAACAGCAAAATTCAACGCATTAACACCACAAAGCTCCATCGTTATCGCGAGGAATACGCCGACCAACACGAAGTTCCAATCGAGGTTGAAAGAAAGCATGCCCTTGATCAATGTCGCCATCAGAGTACCTTGCGGCGCGGGAAATTTATCGCTTCCAATCGCGTGGACTATACCCTTTGCCACCATATCCGGCGACGGATGATCGAGCAGTTTGACCGTCAAACCAATTATGATCGATGAAAGGACCGCTCCAACAAAGAGGCAGAGCTGTTGATTCTTCGGTGTGGCGCCAACAATGTATCCGGTCTTCAAATCCTGAGATGTGGCACCGCCATTGGCTGCAGCAATGCAGACAATCCCACCCACAACCAGAACCATCGGCTCGAAAACTTGTCCGGTCAGTCCAAAACCGATGAACACAAGCGAGGTTGCCATCAAGGTCGCGATCGTCATGCCGGAAATCGGATTGGAACTGGATCCGATGATTCCAACGATTCTACTTGAAACCGTGACAAAGAAAAATCCAAAAATTATCACTAGCACTCCGATAAGCATTTTCTGCAAAATCGAATCGCCCGGAATCTGAGGTAGAAGAACCATCAGTCCTACGAGTATTGCACTGCCGATAATCACAACCTTGATGGAAAGATCCTGTTCCGTGCGCAAGCGCGTATCCGCCCCGCCTTCGCTCTTGAATGAGCCCAGGCTGTCCTTGAAAGACGAAACAATTGTCGGAATAGTCTTTATGAGCGTTATGAAACCTCCGGCAGCGACTGCACCCGCGCCTATCTGCCTGACATATGCGCGGTACACTGCCTCAGCCGTATTGGCGAAAGTGTGGGTCACCGGATCCCAGTTGCCCGGACCACCACCGGCAGTGACACTGCTTAAATAGCCGAGCTTCACCAGCTGAAGAGCGATCGCATCCATCTGCACCAGAGCAGCCAAAAGCGGAATCAGACCCAGCCAGGAAAGAACACCGCCGGCGACAAGCGCTCCCGCTATGCGAAATCCGATGATATAACCAACCCCGAGATACTCCGGTGTGATCTCACCATTTACGGTGGCAGACGGAAGGAACTTGTTGGTTTGCTTGGTCACATAGGTCGGTACCTCGGCTATTACGTGGAAGACCTTCTGCAAGAGTGCGTACAGCATGGCCACACCAAGACCCTGGTAGGCCGTGGTGGCGAACTCACCACCTTTGTCCCCCGCTATCAAAACGGAGCCACAGGCTGTGCCCTCCGGGTAAGGCAACTTACCGTGCTCCTTGACGATGAGAGAACGGCGCAGAGGAATCATCATCAATGTGCCAAGCAGGCCACCGAGCGCTGCCAATATGAAGATCGTCCAGTAATTGAAAAAAGGCGCACCAACGCTCTCTCCACTTTGGGCGATGGATAGGAAGAGGAATCCGGTGAGCGTGAATACCACGCCGGACGCTATCGACTCTCCAGCCGATGCAGTCGTTTGGATAATGTTGTTTTCAAGGATCGTTGTTTTGAGAAACTTTCTGCCCAGCGAGATAGCAAGAACGGCGACCGGAATAGACGCCGACACGGTCAAACCCGCCTTCAGCGCCAGGTAAACGGAGGCAGCGCCGAACAGCACACCAAAGATGACGCCAAGCACAACCGCACGTACAGTAAGCTCTTTCTCGACCATCTCTGGAGCGATATACGGTTTGAAATCAACTGTGTTTTCTGACATTTGAAACTCGACAGCACGGCACAGTCGCTAATGATAGCTCCTTACTCGGCTAACCTGAGTTTTTCCAAAAACAAAATCTGCTTGGCGACGGGGCAGTGTCTTGAAAGGTTCCCTGCCTACATGAAAGGTCGCGACACAGTTGCGTTGACAGAAGGACGAATGGTTTATATGCTTTGTACTAAGCTCACATTGGGGTGTCGCCAAGCGGTAAGGCAGCTGGTTCTGGTCCAGCCATTCCGAGGTTCGAATCCTTGCACCCCAGTCTTCCATATTGTAAACAGTTTTAAGCAGCATCGATTGGCATGGCAAATGCCTCGATTCGTTTATTCGTTTAGATACGCCCAAAAGGAAAGCGGCTCCATCACAAAGTTGCAATTCTGCCTGGCATTGGCAGCGTCCACAGTCTTTAGCACGAGCTTCAACCTGTGTGCTTCCGACTGGTTCTTGATTTTTGTGTAAAACTGAATTGCTTTGTTGACGCAGCTGCGATAGTAAACCGAAACTTTTGGAACTATTGAATCTGCTAATTGGGCGGATCGGCGAAAGTAAATTCGGATGGTCGCACAAGCTTCTCTACGCGTCCAAGGACCAACGCACTCCTATTCATCCGAGAGGAGTTGATCAAGAACTCCGCCGATACCTCGTCGGCACTCCAACAAGGCAAGACCAGAAGAAAAAAGATCAGCAGTGAAAAAACTGCAACTGTCATTCTTCCACCAACGGCTTTTCCACAGGCGGTAAGCAAAACCAGAATGTACTGCCCTGACCTACAGCACTGTAGACACCGATCTCGCCGCCATGAGCATCGATGATCAGCTTGCATATCGAAAGTCCCAAACCGGACCCCTTTTTCTCGGTTCTGTCAGAAGCTTCCACCTGTTTGAATCGTTCAAAAACATCTTTCAAAAGGTGCTCCGGAATTCCGCGCCCCTGATCTGACACTGTCACCGTAGTGCCATCATCTGCGGTGCGCGCTGCAACCGTGATTGTGCTGCCTTCCGGCGAGAATTTGATGGCGTTGCTCAAAAGATTGACCAGCACTTGAATCAGTGTGGATGAATCACCCTCGACTTCGCACTCATCCAACTCTGTTGCTATGGAGATTCCTTTTTCATGAGCCAGGGAGACAATCGAATCGACTGATTGACTGACTATGGAGTTCATATCGATAGGCGCCTTGCGAATCTCCATCTGACCAGCTTCCAGCTTTTCGATATCCAGAAGCGTGTTGACAAGACGATTCAGTCGTTCGAGGTTCTTCTCGGTCGTATTCACCTGCTGCTTGCCTGCGCGATTGAGAGTTCCCATCAACCCTTCGTCGAACATTTGCATAGCCAGGGTAATCGTCGTCAGAGGCGTTCGCAAATCATGACTGACCATCGCAACGAAGTCCCTCTTGAGCTGCTCTATTTCCTGGCGCAGGGTGATATCGGCGATCACGATAATCGTTTTCTTCTCCATGTTCAGGAGATACCGGCTGAAGGTAACCTCCATAGGAAATGTTTGACCGTTCTTTTTAAGGGCAGTCAACACGCGCTTTGTTTCGACGAATTCAAGGCCGTCGAACTCCTCCGTTGTCGGCAACTCCAGAGTCTTAGACTCACCGGCTGAGAGAATTGCTGCGGGTTGCCCAATCAGCTCAGACTCGTCCTCGAATCCGAACATCTGCCGCGTGCGCCCATTGAGCGATTCGATACAACCATACTCATCGACAATCACTAGACCGAGCGGCATACTTTCGACAATAAGTCGCTTCACCTGTTCGCTCTCTTTCAAGAGAGCCTCAGCCAACTTTCGCTGGGTTATGTCATGTGCGACGCAGTAGAAAGTCTCTCCCCTTGTGAGCCAGCTAACCGACCAGCGCACATGCAAAATCGATCCGTCTGCGAGAATCACACGACTCTCTAGCGATCCGATCATCTGTCCCAGCGCGATCGCATGCATTCCGATTCGCGTGTTTTGCTCATCATCGGGATGGACGATTGAGAAAAACGACTTGCCGGCGAGATTCTCCCGCTTAAATCCCCACCTCTTTTCTGCCGCATTATTGATGACGGTAAATCTAAAATCTTCATCCAGACAACAGATAACATCGATTGCATTTTCGACAATCGCTTTCTCGTGCTCTTGCGCCTCCTTCAACTCGAGCGCCATCTGATGAAAAACACGATCGAGACGACCGATCTCGTCCTGACCCGCCTGGAGCGGATTCAGCTCACGACCATCGGCAAGGCGCAGACTGTTGTCGACCAGCGTGCCGAGGCGGCGATTAATTGTGGTGGCAAAAAATATTGCGAGCGCTACGGTAAGCGCGCCATAGATAGCGAATGCCAGAATAGAGACAATAAAGATCCATTGACGCAAATTGCTAATATTGGTGCGATACTGCTTCTGGTGCTCCTCCAAGAGATGCAGAAGTCGACGTCGCGTCGTCTTCTCATGCTGCACGAGTGCCTGTACCTGAACGGCCACACCTTTGTTACTGAGTATGCCGCCACGCTCGCCGAATGTTAGAGATTCACCGATCGCTTCGGCAAGTTTAGCCTCTCGTATGACAGTGTTGTACCAGCACTCTTGTTGATACTTAACCGAAGGAAAACCGCTAATCAAAGCCTTGAACTCCTCGGTTTTCTCCCTGGTCTCCGTGAAAGTGCGCTCGACTTTCTTACGCCAACTTTCATCATAGTTCAAACACATGGACATGAGCGCCATTATCGCGTCATTCTCCGCGGTACCAATCCACTCTACAACACGCAGAATCTCCGTGACTTGCGCTTCTCTCTTAACCTCCTCTTGCGTTTGATAGACCATGGTTCCCAATAACAGGACGAACAATGCAGCGGCAAAGGCAGGGACGGAAACCAGCACGTAGCCCTTCCTCGCAATTGACAAATCGTTCTGCCGCAAAGTCATTCGCATTCAATCCATTACCGGTATCAAAAACCAGAATTTACTGCCCTTGCCCTCCTCACTATCGACCCCGATTTTTCCTCCGTGCGCCTCGACGATCGCCTTGCAAATTGCTAGCCCCAGTCCGCTGCCTTTCTTCTCAGTCCGGTCTTTGATGTCTACCTGTTTGAATCGTTCAAATATTTTTTCGCGAAGTTGTTCCGGAATGCCCCTGCCCTGATCGGTCACGGCGACCTCAACTGCATCAGGCACGTACCGCGCTGACACAGTGATTGTGCTGCCTTTTGGTGAAAATTTGATGGAGTTGGCCAGAAGATTGACTATTACCTGTACCAGGGCAGAACCATCAGCAAGCGTCTCGCATGGTCCGACATCGGTGGCGAGTTTGATACCATTTTTCTCGGCCAGATATCCCACCGAAGCAAGTGACTGCTTAATCACCTGCTCGAAGCTCGTAACTTCGCGCCGGATCTCCATGCGCTTGGATTCGAGTTTCTCCATATCGAGCAGATTGTTGATTAGCGCAATGAGCCTGTTGACCTCGTGCGAGATAGTGCCGATACAGTTCTTGCCTTTTTCTGTTAAATCACCTAGATCGCCAGTGTCAAACTGCCTGAGCGTAAACATGAGCGCGGTAAGCGGAGAGCGAAGATCGTGGCTGACCATCGCCATGAACTCCTGCTTCATGCGTTCGACTTCGCGCCTTGCTGAGATATCTGCAATGACGACCAGAACTTTACGCTCGCCATGCAAATAAAAATCCTCTACAGTAATTTCGACTGGAAATATGACACCGTTTTTGGTGCACGATTCCAATTCAAGGGATTCTCCCACGTTCAGAGCTTGTGCCTTAGCCAGGAGATCACCATCGACCAGATCTTTGAATAGTTTACCGATCGGCAGCCCGACGACTTCAGTCTCACTAAATCCATACATTTGCTCGATCGTGACATTGGCGATTTCGACTTTTTGGCGCTCATCGCATATCACCAGGCCGACAGGCATGCTCTGGAGCATCATTCTCACCCTGGCCTCGCTCTCCTGAAGCAAACGCTCCTCTATGATTCGCTCCGTGATGTCGTGAGCAACGCAGAATACAACTTTCTGGACACCAGACCAGTAGATCGACCATAGCATGGCGGCGGTCGTACCATCCTTTCGCCGAACCCTGTTCTCGAAGACCATGTCCTTATGTTGTTTTTGACAGACTTGCATGGCGTTGAGAGTCGTCTCAACGTCGTCACGAAGGATGATGTCCACCAGTCTTCGTCCCAGCATTTCGTCAGTTTCGTATCCCCATACATCAATGACGGCCGGGTTGACGGCGGAGAATCTGCCGGCCTGGTCGACAGAGCAGATTACGTCGATGGTATTGTCGACGATGGCACGTTCCTTAGAAGCCGCCTCTTCCACCTTCTTTGCCATCTGGTGAAAAACAGAGTCGAGCTGTGCAATCTCATCCTGTCCGGTCAGAGGCTCGAGCAGCGGTTGAGCAGCGGAGAATTTGATTGAATTTTCAATCAGGACGTTCAAGCGTTTACTCATACTTCGACTGAAGAACACTGCGCCGGCAAAGCTCAATGTGCCAATCAGTATCAGCGCTACAAACAATCCGGCCACGATTACCAGGCTCCACTGATCGGCGTTTAATTCACTCGCACCCCGTTGATCCTGGTACTGCTCTAACCATGATTTGTGATGAAGCCCCCGCAGCTCCATAGTCTTTCGCATCTTCCTCCCGAGCGCCGGCATGCGATAAAGCGGCATATCCTGCACCTCGTCTTTCATCGCGCTAAGCTCAGCAAAGGCAGTCATTGCGCTCTTTCTAGCGTCATCCACTTTTTTCAGACGGGCAGGGTCATTGCCGACCAGACGCCTCATCAATTCAAATTGGTCGTCAGCCTCTTTGCGTTGCATAGTCATCCGGCTGGTAATCTGCTCTCCACTGAAGAAGACCTCCGCAACCGTCGTAGAGAGAAGGTCGGCAAGAATAGTCTCGATGCGATGTTGGGCGAAGAGAATATCTTGCGCATGCCACTCGTATTCGCGCTGCCGTTGAGCGTTAAAAAGTATGCAGTTGAGAATAAGAAGAGAGATTGTTCCGACCAAAAGCGGAACTGACACGAGAATGATCCCTTTGTAAGTCGTTTTCAGGTCTTCTGGCTTTGGAAATAGCATGTCGAGGCTTGGAGACTCTAAACTCAGCTGACTTATATGGGACGCCTACACGCGAATTCTAGCAGACGGCGATATACTGGATTAGTTGTTCACAGTCGAAATCCTTCCTTTGCAATGGCATCCGGAGCTGCTTTCTTGAAACTTAAAGCGACTGTCTTGCTCACAATCCTGATCGGCGCGCTCGGCATGCCAGCATTTGCCTCAGGCAAAGCCTGGATGCAAACTATGGCGGAAGCGCGCCGGAAAGACATAAGTTACGACATGAGACTCGAACACTGTCTTTCGGCACTCAACGAGGCGAAGAAGTTTGGCGTCGATGACCCTCGTTACAGCGAAAGTCTTCGAATGCTTTCTCAAACTCACTTTCAGCTTCTTCAATATGAAGAAGGCGAAAAATATGTGCAGGAAGAATGTGCGCTGCTTGAAAAGATGGGCGACAACTACCCTTCACTGGACTACGACTACTTCTGGCTTGGCATCATGGCAGAGACTAGAGGAGAGCTTGAGAAAGCGAATCGACTCATGAACAAAGCTCTGGTGCTCTGCACCGAATTCTTGAAACCTGGGCTGCCTACTCCACCAGAAATATATAGTCACTTGTGCGCACAAGCCTTTGCTCAGGGGCACGCGGAGGAAGCAAAACGATATGCGGACCTCGCCGCCAAGTTCCTCCTCGCGCGGAACAAAGAAACTGAGAGTGTCGAAAAAATCATGCTTGAAGAGATCGGCTCTCTCGGTACATTCCTCGAGCAAGTCCATAGTTTCATATATCTACGGAAGCAAAAACTGAAGCCAATAACTCCTGGCGCCGAACGGATGATGCGAGGTTACAGAGCTGCCAACAGACAGGTGTACATCAGCTTAATCAACGAATGTGAAAAAACAGAGAGACCAGAGTCGGAGTTGTACATGCGTTCGTTGCAATGCTTGACCAGGCAGTTGGTTTTGTCCGGCGATGCTGTCCTAGCGAAGAGCTACCTCGAGCCTGGCATTAAAACAGCAGAACAATATTACCAGGGCGACTACAATTTGCTGTCCGGCCTCTATTACGACCTGGGTTGCGCCTTAAAAACGCTCGGCAACCCAGGAGCAGAAGAAGCTTTCAAACAAAGCATTCGCTACAAAGCGCTTGGTCACTTGGGTGTAATTGCTCCTCTCGTGGCGTTATCCACCCTCTTACAAAATAGGGGACAGTTTGAAGCCGCAATCGAGGTAGTTAATAGTTCGTCCGGGGGACCGGAAGATGACAAGATCATTCATACTCAACTCGCCGATCTTTACCAGAAGTTCGGAACCGCTCAATTTATTGCTGGGAAAAGAGAGGAGTCTCTTAAGGCCTTCAAGAGATCACTTGAGGAGTTAGAAAAAGCAAAACTGCGATCGCGATACCTCTTTGGAGCTTGGCAGTTAGGACACGGTTATCTGCTTCTCGGTCATACTGCTGAGGCAGAGCGTTATCTGAAAATAGTCGTACAAAGCCATATCGCGGGAAAGAGTTTCGAAGACGATGATCTCCTGTTCCGAGCGAAGCAGGAGCTGGCAGCAGTTTATTCCAAGACTGGCAGAGAAAGCGAAGCAAAGGTACTCTCTAATGAATTGAAGGACATCAGCTATCTTGAAAAGGAAAGGCGGGCGTTGCAATCAAAAATTGAAGCAGCGCCTGAGAATTCGATAGAGCGTCGGAATTTGCTCACCACTCTCGCGCTAGCCGAAAAGAGAGTGGGCGACACACTTCTTATGGGATTCCGCCCGAAAGAAGCTTTTCCTATTCAGCAGAGCGCTGCTAAGCATTTCACCGAAGCGCTATGCATCGGACTCGACTATTACGGAGTTCAGTGTTCACTGGCAGAAGCTGAGATGAGCGCTGGACACTTTGACTCGGCAGAGAAGGTGCTGTTGACAGCGTTGATGGAAATGCGGTTCTACGCAGCTCCCGGCTATCCACAGCTGAAGGCTCGCGCGATCAACGATCTCAAACGTCTTTATGAACAAACAGGTGCGCACCCACCGATCCTTCAAGCACTTACCCCCCAGTATCAGGCCCAGACTAATCCACTGACTGCCTCTGTTTATCAAAAGGACTGGGAGTACAGGCCAGAAAAGGCGATTCATCAGCTCGAGCAACTAGTCGCGATTGACAGGAAGGTGTTCGGTGATAAAAGCGTTTTCGTAAAATCAAGTCTAGACTATCTGGCTCATGGCTACTTTATGGCGGGTGACTATGTGCGAGCACAGAAAGCATACAAAGAATGGTTGAATATCAACTCGCCTGGTCTTTATGGAGGCATCTATGAAATCGCAAACTATCTCCTCCTTGCGGAAGTCTACAATAAAACGGGCCAGTACAGAGAGTCCGAAGCGATCTGCCGGAAGATGATGGAGAGGGGCAAGGCGCTTACTGGACAGGCAAGAGTTCGATGTATGCAAATCCTGGGAGCCTCATGTATCTTGCAAGGGCGATTAGAGGAAGGTCGACAACTATTTACGGTGGCACGCCGATTGTGCCCGGAGAAATGCGCATTACTTTCGATATCCAGAGTGATGGTAAGAATTCTGGAGAGCCTGCGCCCAAGCAGGGCAGCAGAAGAGATAAAGATCTGCGAAGATGAACTGGCGGCATACTACAAGGCGCCTTCTCAAAACGAGAACGAGTGTGCATTTCTCGTGCATGAACTTGGTCTCGCCTTCGCCTCCGTTGGCAACACGGATAAGGCCTGCCAGCTGCTCAAACAATCTTTGGACAACTTCAAGCCCACTACAAGCAGCGAACTGGAGTTAAGGCTCAACTGGATTATCGAGTACCAACGAACACTCCGCGCCCGCAACAGAATCAAGGAGGCGGATAGCTTGAATGAGCAGATAAGGCAAATTAAGGCAATTACCGGTGGTGGCACCACGGCCAGAGCTTCGAAACAGGACTCAAAAAAATGATACCGTAGCCGGTGCATCGCCCATCTGTTTACAACCCGACAATCTAAAGAAAAGTCTAAGGAGAGCGCCTGATAATATTTCAAATAATTTGAGCGGGAAAGGCGGAAATCGTTGTCAATAAATCTCTCCGGACACTCGCCGCCTCATGCCAGGTTGCAAAACACAAATTCTGTGAGCGTTGCCAAAACACACTTGACAGCAAGCGCCTCAGGTATGCATCAATACCAGCACTTGACTGCCGCTCCATGAACGCGTCACCTGATCAGGTCGATGTATGCTACAGGAGTAGTCCGAATATCGAATCAGAGATCACGATTCGTAATTCGAAAATCGACTTCAAACTGCTTTCGCTGAAGTCAGGTTTACTTTCAACATATAGAGGTCTATTGTGCTCTATTCCCACGGCAACAACCATACAATTGACGAGCGCTCCGCCGTCATCATAGTTGATACCGGATATTCGCTTGAATCGCTGCAATCCGCGGGATCGATTCTCGCCATTCTTGATGTAAAAACCGGCAGCGTCATTAGCGGTTTTCCGTTCCTCACATGGGAGCACAACGCTGCCGTTCTCGAGGCCTTTGCCGGTGACCCATTGAATCACGGCAGTATGGTACTTTCGGCACTCACCAGTCAGGCACCGGATCTGCCCGTCATCCTGGTGAAGGCATACGACGACCAACATCGCCTGATCAGAACAAAATTTCACAACGGAAAGATCGTCCGACCGGGCTGGACAGAAGCCTATCTCACCGCGGTTCACATCTGTCGAGCGCTCGGTCTGGCATCGGTCGCGAATTTCTCGTTCGGCGGTTACACTCATGCGGCCGACGGTACCGGATGGGAATCATACTGCCTGTCCACCGTGACCGGACCGGGTAAATCCGGTCACGTCATAGTGGCAGGAGCAGGCACCGGCACCGGTGACGCGATACATTCATCATGGCGGACCGAAACGGGTACATCCACTGAGGTTAATGCGTATCAAGCGTCCTCAGCGACCTACAATTTCTGGTGCGCCGCCGATGCCGCATCGCCACAATTCAACGACTGGCTGTTCGAGGTGTTCTTAGACGGAGAAAAGATTGCCGAAGAATTCGGCGCCAATCTCATTCCCAATCTCTGGAACAGCAAAAAGCAGATCACCGTCACCGTAGAGGGAGCAGGAAATGTGCGACTGCGCACCACACGTTTTCACAGCTCAAAATGCAAGCGCCCCAATATGCTGCAATTGTCCGGCAACATTCTCGGTCACGATACCAGCAGTGGTGGCTCCCCATTGCTGAACTATCATTGCGCGAAGAAGCCTCATCTATCTCTTGTGAAGAGTAGTATCGACATGTACCGCTTCGACTGCTGGATCCACCAGGCCCAAAGTAACGCGAAATTCCTGGATCATCAAGATGGCATGCTCGTAGCAGAACCAGCAATTTTTCCACACACACTCAGTGTCGGTTTGTCTAAAGGATACTATTCTCCAGACCAGAACGAACGCGGGTCAAAACCGGACTTGCTCATTGAAGGCGATGGTCCGATCAGCTTCAGGCTCCCCGAGGTAGCAGCACAAATCGCGTACATGCTGGCTGAAGATCATACTCTCGATTCGGAAGCAGTCCGAATTCAACTGATCAGCCAACTGGCAGCGTAGGCGCAGCCGCAACGATTGTTCGGATGCCTTTGAAGGTAAGAGCCGGCTCCACTTGATCTATGCATTGAGTCATTGGACCGATTAGCTCACTCCACCCCCCGGTGGCTACTACCATAAGGTCATCGCCAAGTTTTTCCTTGAAAATTTTGACCCATTGTTCG